>JALEGO010000776.1 GCA_022763165.1 Flavobacteriales bacterium | reverse complement strand
TCATACCTCCTGCATCTAGAGACCAGCCTGAGCCTACCCAACCTGGATGAACATCAGGTCTGATTCCTGAAGAATGATAGTTAAGCGCTATTGGAACAGTAATTGTTCCCTCCTTGATTTCGTATATAGGGACATCAATTTGAGGGGTTCCACTTGCAAGTGATACGGGAATTTCACCATACATTCCAAGTCCTGTGGCATTTGGACTAGGGAATGAAATATTATCTAGAATATTCTGAGAATAGACAGATACTGTTGCTATTATAGCTACTACGAAAGTTGTAAGTTTCATGTTGTTGTTTAGTTGCGGAATTTTATTTGTTGAATTTGATGGTACGAAAATAGCTGGGGAAACAGCTGCAAACAAACATTGTGGGGTATACAAAAGCCCCCCAATGGTTGTTATTGAAGAAAACACAGATTTCCCTGACGAACAAGTTTGCACGCTGAGGTCAAACTTGGAAGAATGTAAAAAAGTGATTTGGGTCCGTTTACTTCGTAAAATAGTACTTGTTTCATGTGTTGTTGTTTCAAGCCACAATTATAGAGTCTAAAGCGGCTCAGGTCAATTCTACAAGGAGGACAAAGAGGGATACATCACTTTTTTGGCGTGATTTTGTATCGTGAACTAGATTGAAAATAAATAAGAGTCTAGACTATCTTGAATGCCAAGCTTCTTCTTGAGTCGACTCTTGGCCATTCTTACTGAGTTGTATTCAATGTATAATATCTCGGATATTTCATGATTATTATGATTCATTAAGATCAATGTACACAACTTCTTCTCATTGGTAGTCAATTTCGGATGTTTGGCAACCAACTTGTTAAGAAAACCTCCATAGTGCTGTTCAAATTTTTGTTGAAAAGTATCCCATTCAGTTTGATCTTTGATCACAGAAACAACTTGCTCTTGAACTTTTGTAATGGCCTCTTGACAAGAAGCGCTTTCATATGCTTCTTGAAGCTGTATTTCCAGAGATTTTAGAGTAGCTTTTTTTTGTTCTTCCTGTTTTAATAACTCACTAAGTTGTTTGTTTTTTTGCTCCACCTTCAGTCTAAGATTCTCTTCCTTTAAATTTGCCAGTTGTAATTTCCTATTTTTTGCCCTAGTCCAAAAATAGACTATGGCCAGAAGCATCATAAAAAGAGTACCAAAGGCAACCATAAGATAGAGATTGTTCCTTGCCTTAGATTTATAAAGTTCGGTTTTTACATCACCCAAAGCGATTTCATGTTCTTTTTCTTGAATCAGCTTGTCAAATTCCATTTTTACAGCTGCTGCCTTGGCTGAACTCTTCGTCTCAAGGTCAAAAAAGCTATCCTTCCTTTGTTCAATAATTTCAAATATCTCCAGGGCCTTTTTATAGTTTTTTCTCAATTTATAAAAGGCAACTAATCCCCCTCCAGAGGTCATTTGATTGTTTTTGTAGTTTCCATTGAAAAAACGATTTTGCACTTTGTCTAAATAGGCTTCATTGCCATGGATTAATTCAAATACTTCAATTATATTATCTACATAGCCTATTATGTGTTTATCATTTAAACGTTCACTATATTCCTTTGCTTTTAAATAATGCTTCCATGAAGCCATAGTATCTTGATCTAATTCAAAACTAATTCTTCCCAGTTCTAAATAATTAACGGTGAGATGGTAGTAGAGATTTAGTTCTTCATTTATAGCGATTGCCCTGGAAATATATTCCTTAGCGGCTTCAGATCGTCCATTGTAACTTTCTAGAATTCCCAAATTCTGTAGACAAATGCTTTCACTGCTTCTTTTTTTTGTTTTAATATTTATCCTTAAAGCACGATTCAAAAAATGCGATGCTAGGCTGTCGTTTCTCAATTCTACATGAATTAAACCAATGTTCATGAGTATTGATGGCAGGAAGCTAGTATCTTTTTCCTGTCGTGCATAGCCCACAGCATCCTCATAATACATCAACGATTTTGCAAATTCACCCTTATCCAAATAGATATTACCTAGTGAATTGTTTATTCTTCGAAGACATTTTGGGTCCGAGGTTACAATGGCTTGATCATATGCCAATTGATGAGATTCTAAAGCCCTTAGGAGGTCATTTTTTCTTTTGAATGCTTTACCAGTTAACCAATAAGCGTTGAATAAAGCCAAATCGAATTTCTCTCTTACACCTCCAGATACATTGTTATATCTGTCTTTAATGAAACGAATATTTTTTTCGCAAATCGCAAGGCTACTGTCATAGTTGTGTTTTAAATAGATGCTAGCAATCAGGTTTTGATATTTGACTCTTGAAGTATCTGCAGCACCATGACAATTTCGTCTTAGGGAATCAACATAAATAGAATCACTTTGATTGAATTTTGCACTCGAGCTTTGGGGGATTAATACAACCAAAAATGCAAGTGTGATAAATATTTTCATGTTCCTTTTTAATTCTTGCTCAGGAAATAAGATATGAGGCTTTAGAAGATAGGTTTATTTTATTTGTTTAGATGGAACAAACAAAAGTACAAGGAAACCGACAAATATCGAACTTTATTATGCAGGATGTGGATATAATTCTTCACCATGCAAAGCTTGTGGGAGTGGCAATTTAGTATGCTCTGAGAGATTATAATTCATTCATGTAAAATGAATACTAATAGATTATATTTAAGTATTTGCTTAAATAGTTTAATAGTTTTAACTTT
>JALEGO010000775.1 GCA_022763165.1 Flavobacteriales bacterium | reverse complement strand
TCTGTTAATTTCGAAAAGTTTCTTCGACATTTTCAGACATAGCTTTTACATAATCATTGTATCTGTCACGCACCATATCAGTTCTAAATGCATCTTGCAGATTCTCCGGTCTTATGGATTTAGTGTATTGGCCTTCTTTATGAGCATTCCTCGCAGTAAACCCTAAAATAGCGGCTTCCGATCCCATATCTCCTTTGGTATCCATGGCTTTAAAATCCTTTATACCAGCTTCTAAGTCATTGTTAAACGGAATATAGCCCTTCAAACTATTTATAAGTGCGCCCATTGGTCCAAGCTCAAAACTCTCTGATCTACTGTTGTATACCGTTTCATTACAATCAGTAGAACCAAATTGACAAGTTTCCCTAACCTCAGTTGTTTTGACTTCTGTCACCTGAAGGCTACTTATGATATTTCCTTCACTATCCAGAACCGTAGTAGTAGTAATAGTGTGTTCGTTTGTTAATATAACGCGGGATGTTACTCCATTTCCAAAGTCCTTGTTTTTCTCAGCGTGTGTGGTAAAAGTAGTTCGTTCAGTCAAACTAATATTACCTGTCCCATCCCAATCATCTTCCAATTCTAATACCTCATTTTCAGGGCAATCAGGGCATGATACTGGAGCTCTTCCATCAGGATCAATCAACATAATTGGATTATTCATCACATAATTGTAAGGACTCCATGGTTGAAATTCCTCCGCCAACGGATCTGCCGAATGCCATCTCGCCAAACTCGGATCATACCACCTAGCGCCATAATCCAGCCAGTTTAAACCAAAGTCACTGTTCATTTCCTTGCCATTGTATTGATAAGGATTCTCCGTTCCCCCTACTTGTTGCCAAGAGCCTTTCATAGTCATACCAAAAGGATAATAGTGGTTCTCTTGCAACACCTCACCTTGGTCCTTCTCAATTACTCCATTCCCATCCAAATCTGAAAAAGTGATTCTGGTATTTCCCAAATGATCCTTAATACCATACTCATATGCCCAGTCATCTTTAGCAGGTACTGCTCTTCCTTCAGTAAAGTAAATTGCCTCAATAGCATTGTCCGCATATTCAATTCCAGACAAATAAGTCTTGATTGTCCAGTCAGATTCTGTGTGACTTTTCACATACTTGGCCAATTTCGTACCTCCAGCATCATATTGAATTTTGATGCTATCTAAATTGTCGTAAGCAAATAATATTGGTAAGTTCTGCAAATTGTAGATAATCGACATGTTTTTATGCTCATCTCGGTTCATGTTACCTCGATTGTCATATTGGTAGCTGGCAAAGTTTTGATTACCAATAAAGCCTTCATTTAAATCGGCTACTTCTTCTAAGCTGTTCAATTGATTATCAATGCCATAGTCATAGGTCAAATCATCAATTGTATTTGAATTCAGTTTTCTATCCAAATGCAAAATATTACCTGATAAATCATAGTTAGCTGACATATCATAGGCACCAGTGTGCGTTATATTCAACATGTCTGTGCCCTCATGGTAAGACGCATTGGTAAGTTGATTTCTATTGTCATACTCAAAATCATACAATTTTATAGCCTCACCACAACCTGATTGCCAGGCCACTTGTGATATGTTACCATTGAAATTACCGGTTCCTACTCCCCCATTCAAATGATTATTATAGGCAAATCGCAATGAAAATAGATCATTATCATTACTTGTAGGAAGATTCACTCCAGAACCTGAGTTTCCTCCTGTTCCTCTACTGAATCCTGTGCCATTTGCATTATCGAAACCGATATTTCCACTTTGATCAATTCCTGAACAATTACTCTTTAAAGTATTTATACCTGTCAACCAGCCATTTAGATTATAAGTATAATCTATTTTTTGAAGTTGACCATTTGCTGAAACACCTAACTTTTTGGCCTTTAACATTTCACGCTCATTGTATTCTTGTGCAGATATCTGTTGTACGGTACCATTGTTGATTTGATGATAAACCTCCAGTAACCTTCCTCGATGATCGTAAACATAATCTTCTTTGATTAAGGTAGAATTTAAGCCTCCAATGTTACTTCTATGCAATCTTTTAGAGCTCATTACCAATCCTCTAAAATCAGGCTCAGAGAAAACGATCTCTTCCTCTCCTGTATGATTCAATGCTCTATTTTGAATGACATTTGATCGAGCATCCATAAAACTGACACTTCTTTTGAATCCTAATACTTCATTTGAGCCCGGCTCAAAGAAAGCAGTTTGGGTGCCAGTGATTCCACCTTGTAGGATCGATAATGAGTTGTTGTTATAATGGTTTTCTGTATCAGTCATATAAATCTCATCGGTATCTTCTACGCCATTTTTATTGAAATCATAATCATCATAATAGTTGATCGTATGCACTTCAAAATTTGAAGAGGGGAAGCTGTTTTGAAGGGTGTAGCCATATTGAGTTCCAGATGTTATTTCGTACAAACCATTATTGGCACTAGGAAGTTGATTACCTGTATATAATCCAGTCATTACAGGCCTACTTAATACATCATACTTCATGGCCAGCTTTTGTCCTTCTGCATCTTCTGAGAGCACTAGTCTGTCCAATCGATCATAGTAAAGCTTTTCTTCATCCTTTCCTGGTATGTCCTTTCTAATGACATTACCTCTGTTATCATAAACATACTTGTATACACCATCTATAAATAAAGGGTTGAAGCTTTCATAAGTATCATACAATTCCATTTGAGCGAAAACTTTAGGAGGTATCACGAAATTGATCCTACCAAAATCATCATAAACATAATAGGTCTTGGCCCCCTCTTGATCTTGCATAATCTTTCTTCCTAACTTATCTGTATAACTAATCACACTATGGCCGTCTGGATCAATACTTTCTGCAACAAACAAGGTGTTTTCTGGATAATTCGCTTTAGAACCTCCATATTTATCAAAATACTTCACCTCTCCAATTGCATTTGACCTGTATACATATGAATTTTCATGACCATTGCCTATGCGCCAATCCGCTCCGGCAAGACTAGACATCATTACCCTATTCAAAGGAGATCCATCAAATACTTGCTCGCTGTAACCATAACCAGAACCTCCTGTCAAAGTAACGGACTGCTTTAATTGTGCATTCGCATGAAAGCCTCCATCCTCTGAGAGATAGGTGAATGGCAAATATTTCTGTAATTCTCTACCATTGTCATCATAATCATGGATAGTAACGATGTCACGTCTTAAAGGAGAAGACTTCACTGAAATCTCCTGAATTGGTCTTCCTAAACCATCAATAAAACTTACATTCTCTACTACATCTTCTTCATTGGCCGAAACGATAGTTCCTTCAGCTAAACCTTCTACTTGGCCTATCAAATTTCGAACAAGATTGTAGCCATTTATGTCGTAGGCATATTCGTGTAAAGACAAAAGATTCATTTCAAAATCGTTTACCGCATGCAAACGGTCAAAGCCATCATAAGCATAAAATGTGGGAATATTGTTTTCAGTACTTGCTGAAACCATATTCAATCGAATAGGATCATATACATAGGTTTGCATTAAAGCATCTGAAGGATGGATCCTTATATGATCAATTTTAGCATTGCCAGAAAGGGCTATCGTATTACTAGATGCTCCAGTCAAAAAGACCTTAAATTGCTTCAATTCATATGTATTAGAAGATTGAAAAGTATTTATAACTGCACCATTAACCGTAACTGTGGAACCTCCTGATTTCTGCCAAAAACTCAACAAATACTCACCATTAGGAAGGCCTGATTTAGATACTGACCCTGTAGAAAGGTTACCCGCATTACCTTGTCCAAAACCATCAGACGTTGTACTTCCTGAAAAGGACCAACCATCAGACTGACTATCCTCAAAGTTGGCTACAGCTACTTCATTAAGATTCGCGTTTTTGACAATTGCTGCTGGCACTTTGTCATCATAAGCCCACAGAATTAATTGTTTTATGTCATCTAACCGCTCAGAACTGATTTGATTCCCATTAGCGTCAAAATCGAAACTATGCAACATGTCAGTCTCATAATTGTTGTCGGTTAAAAGTATCCCAGAACCATTTCTTTCAACTGGCTGAAAACCACTTAATGGTGTATATGGTCGCAACAGATAGTAACCTTCAGGTTTGTATACTGGCGCATTTGTACTTCCAAAATTCTTGTAGGATATTAATTTGGAAGAAACCACTTTTTCTGTGCTATTGAGCTTCTTAATTAAAGAAGTAGTTTCAAGTGGAAGATGAATCATGTTCTTGGCGATCATCCCATCAAGTGTACTCATGCTTGCAGAACTCGGACATTGAGCGGTTTGACATACTAAATCACCAACATATTTGGTTCTGGAAATATGCTCAGTACCAAAACTGTTGGTCATTTTGGTTTCAATAGGCTGAGTATGTAATAGATCAGGGTGATAAGCAGTATAGGTCGTACTTGAAACTCCATCTATGGTTTCGGTAGACTCAACATTTTTGATAAAGGTTGATCTGAGTCTATAATATGTCTTTGCAATGCCTTGCTGCATCTGTGAGGCAGTATAATTGGCATCATAATGCGCAAAAAGTCGATTCATACTTGAGGATAATGAAACTACCTCGTAGGCATATTCAGTCCTTTTTACCAATATATCTGATGTATTGTAAACCGA
>JALEGO010000774.1 GCA_022763165.1 Flavobacteriales bacterium | reverse complement strand
TAACCATTGGTGATGAATTGCTAATAGGTCAAGTTTTAGACACGAACTTCAACTGGTTAGCGAAACAATTAGCTGGTTTAGGAATAAATGTAGTTGAAAAACGAACAATTCGAGATACACAGGAGGCGATCAAATTAACCCTAGAAGAGACATGGAAGAAGACCGATCTATTGATCTTTACGGGAGGTCTTGGGCCAACAAAAGATGATGTCACGAAAAGCGCCATTGCAGATTTTTTTGGTGTAAAGCTTGTTCGAAATCAAGAAGTACTAGAACATGTGAAAGCTATTTTTGCTTCCATTAACAAACCATTTCTTGAGGTAAATGCTTATCAAGCAGATCTACCTGCAAACGTCATTCCCTTGAAGAATGAATTAGGTACTGCTCCAGGTATGCTAATTCAAGATGGGAGGTTTTCCCTAATTTCTATGCCAGGCGTGCCATACGAAATGGAAAAGATTTTTGAAGATAATCTGCATCTGATCAATGTGAATTCTGACTCTAATGTTTTTCAAAGAACCATTTTGACTTCAGGGATTGGAGAAAGTGCCTTAATGAAGATTATTGAAAAAAAGGAAAAGGAAATTGAAGACGATAGAGTCAATCTTTCATATTTGCCATCTTATGGAACTGCACGCTTGAGACTCACAACCTATTCTGGTAATAAAATTTTGAATTCAAGAATCAATGAGCATGTTGAGGATCTAATAAAACTAATAGGTAAATTTTATGTGGTTGATGAGGATTTGTCATTAGAAGAGTATGTCTATTTAAGTCTCAAAAAAAATGGTTTCACTTTAAGTGTCGCTGAGAGTTGTACCGGGGGGTATTTATCATCCTTGATAACGTCTATTCCAGGTTCGTCCGCAGTATTCAGAGGAGGAATAGTTCCCTATTCAAATGACATTAAGATAAATGAAGTAAGTGTTGATGAATCGAATGTAAACGATTTTGGAGCTGTGAGCCAGCAAGTCGTAGAGCAGCTAGCTTCAGGAGTTCGTGAAAAATTTGATTCTACCTATGGCATAGGTATATCAGGTATTGCTGGTCCTGGAGGAGGAACAAAAGAAAAACCAGTTGGGACCGTTTGGATTGCTATAGCTGGCAAAGAAAGAGTAGAGTCAAAACTATTCCATTTTTCAAAGAATAGATCAGTAAATATCAAGCGGACAGCATATGCTGCATTAAATATGTTAAGAATCTTTGCTGATTTTAGTTAAAAAAATTACTTTTGCATAAAATTTTTAGTCATGGCCAGAGTTTGTCAAATTACAGGAAAGAAAGTGTTGAGTGGAAATAATGTGTCTCATTCTAATAGAAAGACTAAAAGAAAGTTTTATCCAAATCTTCAAACTAAGAAGTTCTTTCTTGAGGAGGATAATAAGTGGATTACACTGAAAGTTTCTGCTGCGGGGATAAGAAATATTAACAAGAAAGGTTTAAAAGCATGTTTGGAAGAAGCCAAAGCAAAAGGTTACTATTCATAAGTGCTTATATCAAAAATGTAGAACGCCTTCACTTTTTTAGTTTGGGCGTTTTTTTATGCCTTTTGTGTGCGAGTCAAATGTCTTTAGCACAAAATGACTCTAGGAATATTGACATTAAGGATCCTCACTACCAGGATACACATTTACCTAAAGAGTTCCATCAAAAAAAACGAAACGAACTCAGGAAGCTCATGCCTGATAGTTCAGTAGCATTTTTTTTCTCAAACCCTCTTTGTAGGAGATCCAATGATGTCTATTTTGAATTTCATCAAGAACCAAATCTTTATTATCTCACTGGTCTTACCGAACCCGATGCAGTCCTAGTTTTATTTAAGTCACCCACATCCGTTGATGGTGAAGTAGTAGATGAATTGCTGTTTGTTGCAGAAAGAGATTCTTTAAACGAAATATGGAACGGAAAAAAGCTTGGAACAGAAGGTGTGGAAAGGACTTTGGGAATAAAACGTGCTAGAATTAACAAAGATTTCAAGGAGTCAAAGATTGATCTAAAAGGTGCCAAAGTTGCTTTATTTCTACCCTTTTCTGATTTGCTAGAAGATGATAAATCCATTGGTTATGATCTTGCAAGTTTGATGTCACATGCTGATACCAAGTTAAAACTAGATTCGGTTAGAAGAGATGATTATTTATTGAAAGAATTCATGAGCAACCTCAGACAAACTAAAGAAAGAGAGGAACTTGAATTTCTTAGAAGTGCAATTCAAATAACTTGTGAAGCGCAAATTGAATTGATGAAGGCCATACACCCTGGTATGAAGGAGTATGAGTCCGAAGCAATTATTGAATATGTTTTCAAAAAGAGAGGGGCTGAATATCCAGGTTTTCCTTCAATTCTCGGTAGCGGAGAAAATTCTTGTGTATTACATTATGTAACGAATAGAAGAACTTTAGGTTGGGATGATTTATTGGTATCAGATGTTGGTGCGGAGTACCGTGGATACACTGCGGATGTCACTCGAACCATTCCAGCAAACGGTGAATATTCAAAAGAACAAACCTTAATTTATGAACTTGTACTAAAAGCTCAATTGGCAGGTATTGCACAATGTAAAAAGGGTAAAAAATTCTGGGATCCACATGACGCGGCAAAAAAAATAATCCAAGAGGGCTTAATGGAACTTGGATTGATAAATGATCCATCGGAATATCGAAGGTACTTCATGCATGGCACTTCCCATTATCTTGGCTTAGATGTTCATGATGCGGGATTATATGGCCCCCTAAAACCAAATATGGTCATAACAGTAGAGCCTGGGATCTACATTCCTGAACACTCTGATTGCGATCCAAAATGGTGGAATATTGGTGTCAGAATTGAAGATGATATTCTCATTACAAATGGCGAACCTGAGGTGCTGTCCGATTGTGTTCCCAAAACCATTCCTGAAATAATCAATATTGTTAAGGAAAAGTCAATAAAAATAATTGATCCTAAATAGGGAGAAAACTTTGCAAAGTTGGATTAACTTATTACTTTTGCATCTTAATATATCCGTATGGCAAAGAAAGGAAATAGAGTACAAGTAATTCTTGAGTGCACAGAGCACAAGAACAGTGGATTACCAGGAACTTCGAGATATATAACAACCAAGAACAGAAAGAATACTCCAGAAAGATTGGAAATTAAAAAATACAATCCAATCATGAAGAAGTATACGATTCATAAAGAAATTAAGTAGTCATGGCTAAGAAAACTGTTGCAACATTATCAAAAGGAGGTGCTAAGGCATTTACCAAAGTCATCAAAATTGTGAAGTCGGAGAAGACTGGAGCATATATGTTTAAGGAAGATATCGTTCCTAAAGATCTTGTTAAAGATCATATTGCAAAGAAATAATCGATCTCGACTTTTTAAGAATTTGTGAGGCTTCTTTCTTCGAAAGGGGCCTTTTACGTTTGTTATTATAAGTTTATGGGTTTAATAAATAAACTTTTTGGAAAGAAAGAAGAAGGTGAAGAAGAACAAAATAGTTCCGACTTACCTCAATCTCAAAATACCAATGAGTCTGATTCTGTAACAGCTGAAGAGGATCAAGCTAAAGACAGCGAGGCCCAAAGTGAAAAAAAAGGTTTCTTTTCAAAATTCTTCAATAAAGAGAATAAAGATAAGCTTGATCAGGGTCTAACGAAATCTAAAGAAGGTGTACTGTCCCGACTTACAAGAGTGGTCGTGGGTAAGTCTAAAGTTGATGATGAGGTACTTGATAATTTAGAGGAAGTATTGGTTGAGAGTGATGTTGGAGTCAATACAACACTAAAGATTATTCAGAAAATAGAGGAAAGAGTTTCCAGAGACAAATATGTCAATGCCAATGAACTCAATGGAATTTTGAAGGAAGAAATAGCCTCACTACTACTTGGAAACAACATTGAAGATTTCAATAAATTCGATACTCCAAAAGTAGAAGGTCCCTACGTGATAATGGTGGTTGGTGTCAATGGTGTTGGGAAAACGACAACAATTGGTAAACTCGCAAATCAATTCAAAAGAGCTGGGAAAAGTGTGGTCTTAGGGGCAGCAGATACCTTTAGAGCTGCTGCGATTGATCAGTTACAAGTTTGGGCAGATAGAGTGGAGGTACCAATTATTACTCAAAAAATGGGCTCTGATCCAGCATCTGTCGCTTTTGATACGGTTCAAGCTGCTAAGGCACAAGGAGCTGATGTAGCGATAATTGATACAGCGGGAAGGTTACACAATAAGATTAATCTTATGAATGAGTTGACCAAAATAAAGAATGTAACCTCCAAAGTAATTCCTGATTCGCCACATGAGGTCATGTTAGTTCTCGATGCATCAACCGGTCAAAATGCAATAGAACAGGCTAAACAGTTTACAAAAGCTACAGAGGTGACTTCCTTAGCGCTAACAAAACTGGATGGTACCGCAAAGGGAGGTGTTGTAATAGGAATCTCAGATCAATTTCAAATCCCGGTTAAATATATCGGAATAGGCGAGGGAATAGATGACTTACAAATCTTTAACAAAGTAGAATTTGTAGATAGTCTTTTCGGATAGTGAAACTAAAGAGTATATATTTATTTGTTTTCACTTTAGTAAGCCTCAGTGTTTATGGCCAAGTAGAAGATAGTCTGCGCATTGATATTTTTGTCAATGGTCGAAGAGATCATGTCGTAGAATGCGATGGTCATCATATTAAAAGTTATACGGTCTACAAATCTAGCACAGGCTCTGAAATCAAAGAAAAGTTGGTCGATCACTATTTGAAAAATGGTCAACTCCAGAAGATTCACAAAATTCTGACAGAGCGCCACTTTGAAAATCTGAATACTGAGTATGTTGATCGTGAGAATGAGAATGGAATAATGATTTTTCTCAAGATCAAAACGTATGAATTTGAGAAAAACATTATGGTCTCAAATGTATATTTGAACGAAATTCAGGAATTGCTTGACTACATTGTCAAACTTCTCGGTGAAGATTACTTCCATTATAACGAAAAACTTATCAAAGGTGAGAACTAAAGGGAAGCAAAAAACGGTCAATGTAGTTACCCTGGGTTGCTCTAAGAATCTATTTGACTCAGAGAGAATGTTGGCGCAATTACAAGCGAACGAGTTTGACGTTTCTCACAATCAAGAAAAAAGCACAGATATCGTTATTGTCAATACCTGCGGTTTTATTGATAGCGCCAAAGAAGAATCCATAAATACAATTCTGGATTTTGTTCGAGCCAAGGAAGCAGGACATATAGAAAAGCTAATTGTTACTGGTTGTTTATCAGAGAGGTATGGCGGAGATCTTAAAAAGGAAATACCTGAGGTAGACGCATATTTTGGAACTGGAGATTTACCAAGACTCTTAAAAACACTTAAAGCGGATTATAAGAGAGAGCTCGTTGGGGAACGTCTACTAACAACACCCTCACATTATGCTTATTTAAAAATTTCTGAAGGCTGTAATCGCAAATGTAGTTTTTGTGCAATTCCTTTGATGAGAGGAAAGCATCAATCCAGAGCGATTGAAGATATTGTCAAGGAGGCTCAAAGTCTTGCAGCCAAAGGGGTTAAAGAACTTATGCTCATCGCACAAGAATTAACCTTTTATGGTTTGGATCTGTATAAGGAAAGGGCTTTGGCAAAACTGCTTAGGGCGCTAGGGTCAGTTGACGGTATTGAATGGATTCGTTTGCACTATGCCTATCCCTCAGGTTTTCCAGAAGATATTTTGGATGAAATTGCATCAAATCCCAAGGTTTGCAATTATCTAGATATTCCTCTTCAACATGTTTCGTCAAGCGTATTGAAACGAATGAAAAGAGGATTGACCAAAGAGACTACTTCAAATCTGATCAAAAAAATTAGAGATACTGTTCCTGGGATAGCAATTCGATCTACCTTCCTTGTCGGTTTTCCTGGTGAAACAGAGGAAGAATTTCAAGAATTAAAAGATTGGGTTCAAGAATACAGATTGGATCGCATTGGTGTTTTTACGTATTCGCATGAAGAAAATACTTCTGCCTTTTCACTTGAAAACGATGTTGATGAAATGCTTAAAGTTGAGCGAAGCAATGAATTAATGGAGGTACAAAGCGGTATTTCTTGGGAGCTCAATCAGAGCAAAATTGGAAGTATACAGAAAGTCCTAATAGACAGCGTTGATGCTGAGCATTATGTTGGCAGAACGGAGTTTGATTCACCTGATGTTGATAATGAGGTTTTGATAAAAACGGATGAACATTTGCGCGTAGGAGATTTTATTGAAGTGAAAATAATCGATTGCGCGGATTACGATTTGTATGGAGTTCCATTAAATCAAGATTAGTTGGAAGTAATAAGTTTTGAAGATACAAATCAATTCAAAGATTTATTCTTGAATTATTTGAAAGGAGATGATGGGCTCAAACCATTCTACGATTTTGGGTTATCCGATGAAGGAATTCAAGCTGCAGTGGCAAAAGCAGAAAATTTTGATTGGAACCGAAAGGTTCTCGTTGAAGTTCTTTCTAGCCAGTATCAGTCTGCAAAAATCCAACCAAAAGTTGACTTAAAAGTAATTGAAGATGATTCTACCTATTTTATAGGATGCGGTCACCAATTATCGCTTTTTTTAGGCCCACTTTTCTTTATATATAAGATCTGCAGTGCTATAAAGATGGCGGAATACTGCACAAGAAAGTTTAATAAAAAGTTCTTACCCATTTATTGGTTGGCTAGTGAAGATCACGATTTTGATGAAATCAAATCAATCAATGTTTTTGGAAATGAGTATAGTTGGAACCGATCTCAGGCAGGGGCTGTAGGCAGAATGGACCTTGATGGTCTAAAGGATTTGCTAAAGGATATAAAATCCGACTTGCCTGGATATGTTGATTCAACGTTTATTGAACAAATTGAAAAAAGTATTCATGAAAGTGCGAATTTATCTGAGTTAACGCAAAAGATTGTTCATACCCTTTTTGAAGACACCGAGCTGATTGTTTTAGATGCTGATGATCAGAGGCTCAAAAGTCTATTTACTGATACAATCTACAATGACATTTTTAAAAGGGAAAATCAAGTACAAGCTTTAAAGACTACTGATAAATTAGAACAGCTTGGTTATAAGACCCCAGTTTTTCCGAGAGAAATCAATGTTTTTTTGCTCCAAGAACATTATAGAGAACGGCTTATAATGAAGGATGGTATATATCAAACTGTTGACGGCAAAACGAGTTATACCGAAGAACAATTAACGGATGACTTAAAGAATAACATCGCTAATTATAGCCCTAATGTTGTTTTAAGACCTCTATATCAACAGACAGTGATTCCCTGTGTGGCATTTATCGGGGGGCCTTCCGAAGTATCATATTGGCTTCAGCTAAAGGGTGTTTTTGAGTCCAATGAGGTATTCTATCCATTGGTAGGCATGAGGAATTCTTTCCTACTTCTTGAAAATAGGCAAATTAAGAAACTCAGCAAATATCGTATCTCGAATGTTGATCTGTTTTTAGATGAAAACGAAATGCTGAAAAGGGCCCTGCATGAAACTGACGAATTGCAGCCCGAAAAGTTTGACGAGTTTAAAGCACGTTTTGAATCCCTTTATGGTGAGATTGGTGCTGAGCTTAAGTTGGTTGATCAATCTTTAGGCGTAGCTGTTGATATTGAGTTGAACAAGAGCCTAAAGGGATTGGATAATATTCAAAATAGGTTGATTAAAGCTCTGAAAAGAAAAAATGACGATTTATTAAGAATTGTTAACGACTTAAAAACAACATTATTTCCAAACAATCAGTTACAAGAGCGTGAGAAATGCTCTTTGGAATTTATCTTAAAAAATGGTAAAAACTTGACCGATAAGCTGATTGAAGAATGTGAGATATTTCCAGAAGGCGTAAAAGTTATTAACCTAGAAAATGATTCTCAAGCCCAATAGTATTTCAAAGGTTTGAATTTTATATTTTCGTGGACATCATGAGTAAAGATCTAAGTATACTAATACTTGATTTCGGATCGCAATATACCCAGCTTATTGCGAGAAAAGTCAGAGAAACTGGCGTGTATTGTGAAATCCATCCGTTCAATAAGATTCCAGACTTATCTTCCACCAAAGGTGTGATATTATCAGGAAGCCCAGCCTCTTGTTTAGATGATGATTCTCCTGAAGTGCTTTTAGATCAGATTGTGCATCTTCCTATTCTTGCTATTTGCTATGGAGCTCAGAAAATTGCCAAGTTATCTGGGGGAGTGATTAAAAAATCCAGTACAAGAGAATACGGTAGAGCAAAGTTGAGGATTGTAAAGGACAGTCTCTTGCTCAAAGATGTTGCTCCTGAATCCACAGTTTGGATGTCTCATGGAGACACAATAGAACAATTGCCAAGTGGTTTTTCTATAATAGCGAGTACGGAAGATGTCAACAACGCAGCTTATTATGATGCTGAAAGAAACATTTATGGGGTGCAATTCCACCCAGAAGTACATCATTCTCAAGAGGGTAAAAAGATATTGAGCAATTTCGTTTTTGATATTTGTAAGTGTAACCAAAATTGGTCGCCTGATGCTTTTGTAGAAAGCACAGTAACGAAGTTACAAGGTCAGTTAAGCAATGATCAAGTAGTTTTGGGTCTTTCAGGAGGTGTTGATTCTTCGGTTGCTGCAATATTATTGAGTAAGGCGATAGGAGATAATTTGCACTGTATTTTTGTGGATAACGGCCTACTCCGATACAATGAGTTTCAAGATGTCCTTTCAGAGTATGAGGGTTTGGGTTTGAATGTCAAGGGAGTCGATGCTCGAGATAGGTTCTACAAGAACTTGAAGGGCACTTCTGATCCAGAACATAAAAGAAAAATTATTGGAAAT
>JALEGO010000773.1 GCA_022763165.1 Flavobacteriales bacterium | reverse complement strand
TTGCAATTCTTATTTGATCAGTTATGCTTGCTCCACCGTAAACAACCTGACTCTCAATTTTCTCAGAATATTTAATGAATTTTTTGATCTCAGTCGCAATTTGTTGACCCAACTCTCGTGTCGGAGCCACAACCAAAGCCTGGGTTGACTTTTGACTAGTATCAATAAACTCAATTAACGGAAGTCCAAAGGCGGCTGTTTTACCAGTACCTGTTTGAGCTAAACCAATAAAATCGTTTTCCGTAGTTAAGAGTACAGGAATCGCCTTTTCCTGTATTTCTGTAGGTTTTTCATAACCTAAATCTGAAATGGCCTTGAGGATGTTTTCAGAAAGTCCTAATGCGCTAAATCCTTCCACACAAATAATATCAGGCGCGAAGGTACCACCTTAATTTCGATATATGAAATTTATTAGCGACAGTAAATATTTTGATACCAATAATTCAGGTCAATGTAATCCAGAAAGTCAGAAAACTCATGAGCATTCTTTTCTGTTTTATTCAGAAATATCTTAATAATATTATCATAGTCATCTTCATCTGATTTTCTTAGATCAGAAAACAAATCGCAAACGTCATCCAGCCACAGTTCTTGAGACCAATAAAGTCTTACATACCGCTTAAAGCTGTCAATATGATAACCCAAGACAAAACTGTTATTCAAACTAAAATGAATCAACAAATTGAGTATTCGGGCATGGAGTTGAATATCTTTTCGTTCCTTACCCTTTATTCCTAACAGCTCATTAATCCACATATTTGCAACTTTATAATTACCCTGTAGAAAGTTAATATTACCGATCTGATACCAAATCATTAATTTGTAATCTATGGGCATAATGGTCTCATAAGTCTTGACAAACTTCTTAATCTCAGATATTTTGGTATCATCAAACATCTTCAAGTCTCTGTACAATTCAAGTTCAATATTGTTCACTCTTAAAATCATGCGCAGCATTGACTTTTGTTTATAATCTATAGACCAATCTTTGATGTTAGTTCTTAACTGATATATGGTTTTCAGCGCCTGATCGTAATCTTTGGTGAAGAGTAAAAAACCCAAAAGGTTGTTGACTGTGCTGATATAATATCTCGGGTTGTTTTTTATGAACTGCTCCTTTGAAAGTAATATTTCCACTAAGTTTTCGAGAGTTTCTTTTGCGACATCACTTTTTCCCTCCATCACCACTTGATGATATTTAAGATGATGAAATAAAACTATTTGTTCAATTGTATTGAACTCTAAGTCCGCAAATTCTTTGTAACTAAGCCCTTGGACATTATGATTATTCGTACTTAATGAAATGGCCTGACTCAATTCATTGGATATTTTCAATTTATGGATTGATTCTTTCTCATTATCCAAAACTTGTTCTAGATTAAAGTCATTGCGAACATTGATATTCTGATGAATTTTTTTCTCGTATGAAATCACCTCCAACTCTAGAGACAACAGCTCATTTTCAAGTGCAATTTTCTTGCATCGCTTAATGTTCTCAAGTGCCATTTCATAGAGCTCCTTTCCCAACAAGATGTCAATCTCCTTAAGCAATGTATATACGGTCTGTTTTGCATTATTATAAGAATAGAATCTTCTCAGAGAAGATAAAATTTCCCTCTTTAAGTAGTTTTTGAGTGTGTGAAATTGTTTTGAACCCTGAATTTTCAGTTTTAAAACAGATTCCTCGTAGACATCTTGTTTTAGCACTTCACTAAAAAGCTTCATGTAACTAGAAGTATTTCCACTATGCTCAGTATTAAAGAATTTGATTTCTGCCGGAGTTAAAGATTTCACTAAATAGAATAACTGCTCTTTTCTTTTCAACTTACGTTTTTATATTTATAAAATACTGTTATTTAGATTAATAAGTATTACAATATACTTTCAATAACTTACGTTTACAAGAAAATTGATTTGATCATTGATAACCAGTCGAATACCTTTGGATCAAAATTTATAAAAAATGGCAAATGTTATTAACTGGTTTGAAATCCCAGCTAAAGATTTCGATAGAGCGTGCAAATTTTATAGCGAAGTATTAAATGGTCCTATTGAAATGATGGAACCTCTTGAAGGTTTTGACGAAAGAATGGGGTTCTTACCTGGATTTGATAAAAGTAATGGCGTTGGCGGAGCAATTTGTTGGGGAGAACATTATGTTCCATCTACTACAGGTTCTTTAGTTTATTTAAATGGTGGTGATGATCTGAGCGTTCCTCTTTCAAGAGTTGAAAGTGCAGGAGGAAAAGTTGTACTTCCGAAAACGGCTATTGGCGAGAACGGATTTATCGCTCAATTCATGGATTCTGAGGGAAATAAAGTGGCATTTCACTCTATGGCCTAACAAAACTGAAAATTGTAAAGTTGTTTCAAAAGTCTAATTGTTGTCATTCTGAATTCATTTCAGAATCTCATTCAGTTACAGAGGTAGATCCCAAGACAAGTTCAGGACTGCAGTCTTTTGAAGCAGCTTTTACTAAGCAGACATACCTAATCTGCGAAGCATACTTCCATGTGATGCTAATGCATTAAAGAAGGAAGGCTTTACATTATATGGAAGACCATATTCCTCCACTACCTCTCTTACGATCTTAGAAATCTTTCTGTAGTGAACATGACTTATTGAGGGAAATAAATGGTGCTCAATCTGATAATTCAATCCACCAATAAACCAGGTAAACCACTTACTTCTTGGTGCAAAATTGGTAGTCGTCAACACTTGATGAACAGCCCAATTATTTTTAAGCTTACCATCTTTAGGAACATGAAATTCGGTAGTATCCATAACATGCGCAGACTGAAAAATAAGAGATAATATCAACCCAGATAAGAGATGCATCGTAACATAGCCTAAAACTACCCAGTACCAAGCAACATCAAAAAAGATAATAGGAAGTACAATCAAATAAGTATAGTAGGCAAGTTTGAACACAATGAGCTTTACCAACTCTTTTGTAAACGTAGTATTTTGTGTTCTGATCAGATTTTCCTTCTTATATCTAATTAATTGGATAAAATCCTTGGCAGTTGCCCAATTTAGTGTCATCAAAGCGTAGAAAAACCACGCATAAATATGCTGATATTTATGGATCTTCATCCATTTTTGACTTGGCGAAAATCTCATCAAAGGAATTGTTTCGATATCATCATCCATTCCTTCTACATTTGTGTAAGTATGATGCAATACGTTATGCTGAATATTCCAAGTAACTTTAGCGCCTCCAACAAGATTAATGATGCTCCCTACCAATCCATTCAGTCCCTTACTTTTGGTAAAAGTTCCATGATTTGCATCGTGCATCACAGAAAGGCCTATTCCTGACATACCAAGAGCCATAACAACCCACATGCAAATAAAGAGTGCCGGATGTGTAATAACATTGAAATACATTAAAACATAGGGACCTAAGTATAGAGAAATCATGACAAAGGCCTTTATCCAAATACCAAAGCGGCCATCTTTGGATATCTTATTATTTTCAAAGTATTGATTTACACGTTTGCGTAAATCACTGTAAAACTGCTTTTTATCCTCTTTGGAAAATTGTATTACTTGCATATTTAACCCTTATAGTATCTAAGATACGAATTAAAACCTATTCTTATATTAACGTAAGAATAAGTAATTTGTTCTAATTGCAATATTAAATAATTATTGCGCAATGTGCCAGATCAAAACAGCGAACTATTCGCCAATATCTTCATTCCAGAGTTCAGGTTTTGCTTTGATAAACTCAGCCATCATCTCATAACATTCTGGAAGGTCAAGATCTATCACCTCCACTCCATGTTCTTCCATAAAAGATTTTGCTCCTGGAAATGTTCTTGACTCGCCCACAATTACTTTTGGAATCTTGAATTGAACGATAGTGCCAGCACACATATAGCATGGCATTAAAGTAGAATAAATTACAGTGTCTTTGTAGGAGCCTATTCTGCCAGCATTGTTTAGACAATCCATTTCCCCATGTAAAATAGGGTTTTGCTCTTGCACTCTTTTATTATGACCTTTTGCCACCAAAACTCCATTCTTGGTGAGCACTGAACCAATAGGAATACCTCCCTCTGAAAGGCCTAACTTCGCTTCCGATATAGCCAACTGCATGAATTCATCCATTACTCCACAAGATTTTGCCTTCCTTTAATTACCTCCTTGGGTTGATTGTTTTCATCTGGCAATACAACAACCGGTTCATGTTCATCTAGTTCCTCTTTCGTCATTTGAGCGTATGAGATAATGATAACAAGATCATCAACGGAAACTTTTCTTGCAGCGGCACCATTCAAGCAAATCGTTCCACTTCCCGGCTTTCCTTCGATGACATATGTCTCCAAACGCTCTCCATTGTTGATGTCCAGAACCTGAACTCTTTCTCCAGGGAAAATGCCGGAGGCATCCAATAAATTCTTATCTATTGTAATGCTGCCAACATAATTCAATTCCGCTTGTGTGACTTTTGCCCTATGAATTTTTGACTTGAAAATATTGTAAAGCATTTTTAACTACAGTATTGATCGGCAATTTCTAAAACAGTATCGATAATTTCAAAACCTTCATTCAGTTCTGATTCTGTA
>JALEGO010000772.1 GCA_022763165.1 Flavobacteriales bacterium | reverse complement strand
TCTACTCTCAGAACTTTAACAATCTCTTTCTGAAGGCTCATGATTTCGGGTTGTGAAACGTTTAAGAAAAGTAATCCGCTGTTTTTAAAACAATTGAAGTCCTGTATATTTATAGTGAACCTTTGACTTTCTGTAAGCAGTCTTTCTAAGTAATACAATAAGAACAACTCTCGATCTTCTTTCAGTGGAAATGTACTTAAGGTAATGTGCGCAGGAGATGAAATGTATTGTGCTGCTTTAAATTTTTCTAGGTATTCTTGTTTAAAGGATGAGATGTGTTCAAAGGCTTTTCCTTTGGGTATAATTATGATCGTATAGTCTTTTAAGTCTAAAGGTTCTCTGTCAAAGAGTGTGAGTTGCACGATACCTTGGTTTAAAGAGCTGTTTCGAGTTTTCTGATTAAAGATTCAATGATCTTAATGTCTTCATCACTTGTCAAAACACTACCATCATTTTTTTTCGCAAACTCCCCTACTCCATGACTTCCGACTACAATTGCTCCTCGATATGGCATGATATCTACTAAATGATTGAGCACTGCAGTACCTCCTCTTGGGCCTGGAGTCGCAGAAAGAAAAACTGTTGGTTTATCCTGAAGAATTTTTTGTCCCATTGTAGACAACCAATCGAATGTGTTTTTTAAAACTGCAGGCATGGAACCATTGTATTCTGGAGACGCTATGATATATCCATTTGCAGAATCCATTTTCTTCTTCAATAATTTCATGGTTTCAGGAGCCCCTTTTTCGGCTTCTTCATCTGGATCAAATACCGGTGCCGGATATTCTTTTAAATCGAGTATTTCAAACTCTACGTCAAGATATTTTGCAATGAGTAATATTAACTTATGATTGATGGATTGATTACTATTACTCCCTGCAAACGCAACTATCTTTTTCATAAAATATGATTATAACCCAGTTTCTGTATTAGAAAATCTATTTCATCTTTCTAATAATTGATTCCTGCTAAGGCAAAGATAGAATTTGATTTATTCTGATCATTCTAGCCTTCTGTCAACTTGGGATATTTTTCCCACCAGCGTTTTTGGGGAAATGGAGGTTTATCAATGACCACTGTTTGACCTATTTCAGGCGTAACAATGGGTAAGCCTTTTTTTCTTCCCTCAGCAGTAACGCGCTCAACTGGGTCTGTCCAGCTGTGTGTAGCTAGTGTAAATGAGCCCCAGTGGATTGGAATAATCATGTCGGCTCTTATATCAAAACTAGCTTGTACAGTTTCCTCAGGCATCATATGGACATCTGCCCAAAGCTCATTATATTGACCACATTCCATGAGGGCGATGTCAAAAGGGCCAAGTTCTTCTCCTATTTTTCTAAAATGGCTTCCATATCCACCATCTCCACTAAAATATAGATTTGAATTTGAAGACTTTAAAACCCATGAACCCCAGAGCGTTGCATATTGGTCATCAAGCCTACGTCCAGACATATGTCTTGATGGTGCGAATATTAGCTCCAGATCACCAACATTCTCTCTTTGCCACCAATCTTTCTCATGAATTTTAGCCTCAGAAATCCCCCAGGACCTCAGGTGACTCCCAATTCCTAAGGGTACAAAAAAATGCTTCGTTTTGTTTTTAAGTGCAAGGATAGATTCATAGTCTAAATGGTCATAGTGATCATGAGAGATAATTACAATGTCAATTTCGGGTAATTCTTCAATTGTTATAGGCATTTCCCTATTATATCTTTGCCTTCCGAGCAAGGGATGTGGAGCTGCATATTGTCCAAATACAGGGTCTAAAAGGATATTGAGTTCGGCCATTTGAATGAAAAAAGAGGAGTGCCCAAGCCAGGTAATATTGATGAGTGAATCATTTGGAAAATCCTGGATAGATGAGGGGTCTAGTTTTTTTACCGATATATCCTTTGTTGGAGCTACATTGGGATCTGGTTCAAAAAATTCCTTAATCATAGCTTTTATACTATGGCAGTCCATCTCCATTTGGATTTCTTCAAAATTCACAAAAACTCCCGATTCGAAGTGACCTGTTTTGGAGAATTCAAGTTTTTGATTTTCAGGAACTTTCCCTCCGAATTGAGGGCTGGTTTTGAGAAAAACAAAACCAATCAGAAGCACAATAGCAAGAAGTCCGAAAACAATTAATACGAGGCGTTTAAACCATTTAAGAGCCTTTCTCATTGATGTTATCTTGGCGATTAAATTGCGTTTTCCAAATCTGTGATCAATGTTTTAATGTTAGTAAGATCGTCTTGATCGATCAATTCGTCATTTGAAATCTTATCATGAAAATTACTCACGCCATAAATTCCAACTATCTTAGCACCACGATACGGCATTATGTCTTGAATGTGTTTTAGCACTGAGGCAGCGCCACGACCACCAGGAGAAGTGCCAAGAAAAAGAACTGGTTTTTCCTGAAAGATTTTCCCTCCCATTCTAGAAAGCCAATCCAATAAACTTTTGAAAGCCGCAGGCATGGACCCGTTGTGTTCTGGCACTGATATTAAATATCCATCTGCCGAATCCATTTTCTTTTTGAATTGAATCATTGATGCGGGAAATCCATTCTGTTCCTCTTCATCTATTCCATATATCGGGGCTGAAAAATCGCGAATATTTAGTATCTCAACTTCACTTGTTTCAAACAATGGTGCTACAATTCTTACAAGTGTCTGGTTGATAGACTTTGAACTATTGCTGCCAGAAAATGCTATTACTTTACTCATATTATTGACGCAAAAATAAATCAGTTTTGGGCTTTTCCAATTTAAGTGTCATATGTTTCTTGTTGATGCTTATTTAATTTTGAACGCTGC
>JALEGO010000771.1 GCA_022763165.1 Flavobacteriales bacterium | reverse complement strand
GCATAAAACGTAATGTCCTGATCACTTGCAGGGGTATCCGGACTTGGCTAAAAGGCCGTTTGACATATGCGCTAGAAGGAAGTGTTTTTATCGGTGGAGCAACGATCCAGTGGTTAAGAGATAATCTTGGAATAATCAATGATGCAGCGGAAACAGATGAAATCGCCTCATCGATAGAAAAAGAAAGAAGTGTATGGTTTGTTCCTGCTTTTGCTGGTTTAGGAGCGCCACATTGGGATATGAACGCAAGGGGTACTATTACAGGATTGACTCGTGACACCACTGCTAAAGATATTATAAGAGCTTCCCTGGATTCCATCGCTTTGCAATCTAAGGATGTGCTAGACGCAATGTGTCAATCAGAACATATTGAAATAGATGCTTTGATGGTTGATGGAGGCGCATCTATGAATGAATATTTGATGCAGTTTCAGTCAGATGTATTAGAGATGGAGGTTGTTCGCCCAAGAATTTCAGAATCAACAGCGCTTGGCGCGGCATTATTAGCCGGAATCGAGATGGGTGTGTGGGATTTGAATGATGCTGTCAGTTTAAATGCCCCCGAAAAAATCTATACTCCGAAGATGGATGCAGCATCGCGGAAATCTATTTTAAACGATTGGAACAAAGCAATAGAAAAAAGTAAGGGTTGGACGCAAGAACGAGAGCAGAAGAATTAGACAAAGCTTCAAATCTGATTTTTGATACATTAATTATTGGTGGAGGCATAACCGGAGCTGGAATATTGCTTGATGCCTCTAGTAGGGGACTCAAATCTATTCTATTGGAAATGCAGGATTTTGCAGAGGGCACGAGTAGCCGTTCCACTAAATTAGTACATGGTGGTCTCCGATACTTAAAGCAACTGCAATTGGGCGTTGTTCGCAAAACCGGTAAAGAACGGGCCATACTCAACAAAAATGCGCCATATTTGATTAAAAAGGTAGACATGATGTTACCCATTTACAAGGGAGGTAGCCTCAAAAAGATCCCTACTAAAATTGCTCTTTATGTTTACGACAGATTGGCAGGCGTTGCGAAGCAAGAAAAGTATAGGTTCATAACAAAGGATGAGGCTTTAGAAAAACAACCTTGTCTTCCAAGTAAAGACCTTTCAGGCTGTTTTCTTTACACTGAATATCAAACAGATGATGCCCGATTAGTAATAGAAATACTCAAGACATCTAGAACTTATGGTGCCAACGCGTTTAACTATTGTGAGGTTACCTCAATTTCTAAAGAAAATGGACTGTTTATCGTTAAATGCTATGATCATATCAATAACAAGGAGTATCTGATCAAATCGAAGTCTTTAGTCAACGCCACCGGTCCATGGACTGACAAGACAATGAAGCTCAATTTGAATGATGGAACCTCTAGAGTTGTGCATTCAAAAGGAGTACATATTGTGGTAGACAAGAATTTGTTACCATTAAGTACTCCTGTGTATTTTGAAAATACTGATAGTCGAATGATATTTGCGATTCCGAGATTAGATAAGGTATATATCGGAACAACAGACACATTATACAATCAAGACCCCAAGACTCCAAAAATTCAAGATTCGGATATTGATTATTTGGTTAATGCCATAAATAGTTTTTTTCGAAATCACCCTATAACGAGAAACGACATATTAAGTTCTTGGGCTGGAGTAAGACCATTAATCAAAGGAAGATCCAATAACACTCAAGAATTATCCAGAAAAGATGAAATATTTATTTCTACCAATGGAATGATAACAATTGCTGGTGGGAAATTGACAGGATATCGATTGATGGCAAAGTCAGTTGTTGATTTGCTTATGAAAGGTTTTCCTGGACTCAATGCAATTTGTGTAAGCGAAAGTATCCAGTTAATCGGGACTAATGATAGTTTTAACACTACCCAAGAAGATTGGTATTTTAAGTATGGCGCTTCAGCTGCCTCAATTCAAAGTGAATTTCAAGGCAGTGATATAGAAAAAGAATTGAGATATTGTATTCGCAATGAAATGTGTACTAATTTATCAGATTTTTTTGTAAGAAGATCTGGTATGTCTTATTTTCAACCCGAGAGAATAGAGGAGTCATTAAAGTACTGCATAAAAATATTCAAAGAAGAGTTGGGATGGGACGAAACACTCACTCAAACCGAATTAATACGATTAAGAAAGGATATCACTGTATAGTTTTTTTATTGGCCATTTTTCAATTCTCTGTTCAGGGAAGTACCATAGAAGAAAAAAGGGATAGTCTAAGAAATGAATTGTCTAAAGTTCAGGACGATTCTTCAAAAGCTGAAATTCTGTGCGAGCTTTCTAGAAGCTATTCTTTTGTTAATCATGATTCAGCAATAAAATATATTAGGCTTTCTGAGAATTACTATGATTCGACTTCCTCTATGTACTTGCATGCAACAAAGCTACATTCATTGGGGTACATACATATTGGATCTGGAAGATTTAAAGAGGCAATCGAGTATTATAATCGTTCAACTAAAATTTGGAAAAGTTTAGGAGATTCATTGGAGCTTGGTTGGACCTATAATAACATAGCTTATGTTTTTTCCCTTTTAGAAGATGATTTGAAAGCTCTTGAATATCTGAAAATTTCCGGTTCAATTTTAGAGAAGCTAAATGATTCACTCAAGACACATAGCGTTTACATATTCACTGCACTTACTTATTCTTATTTAGACCAACCAGATTCCGCTTATTTATATGCCAATAAAGCAGGGGAAATCGCTGAAGGGATAAATGATGTTGCCATCAAAGGGAGAACCTATTCTACAATGGGCTTTATACATGAATCGCAGGATAGGCTTGAAGAATCTCTGGAATACTATCTGAAGTCATATGAGTGCTACAAAGTGGATAAAGATGAATTTCGCTTAATTGAAATATCCTGTAACTTGGGATTTGTCTATCAAAAAATGGGAATGTATTCAATTTCTCAAAGATATTTTGAAAAGACAAGAGCAATGTCTTTGAAAGATAATCTCCTGATTTATTTGAATGAAATTGATGCAGGGATGGAGGCCAATTATGTTCAATTTCGAAATTTTAAAAAGGCTTTCGAGCTAAAGAAAAGAAGGATCGAATCTAAAGATAGTCTGCTCAATGAGACCAAGCTTGGAGAAATATACAAGCTCGAGTCAAAGTATCAGTCACAGGAAAAAGACGATAAGTTGAAACTACTTAAAGAATCTGGTAAAGTAGAAGATATTAAAATATGGAACAAAAACTTATTGATTTTGGCCTTATTGGTTCTTGTTATGCCTGTATTAATCATGTACAAAATCTTCAAAGCCCGTATTGGATTGACTTCCATGAAAAGGGAAATGGAATTAGAACATGAAGTACTGCAGAATCAGATGAATCCACATTTTATATTCAATGCTTTAAATGGTATTCAGCGCTATTACATAGAAGGCAACACTCAAAGAGGAGATGATCTCTTGGGTAAATTTTCAAATCTTATTGAAGGTGTTCTGAACAATTCTAGGAAAAAGTATGTCTCCTTGAAAGAGGAAATTACATACTTGGACAGGTATCTGGAGTTAGAACAAGTGAGAACGGCAAACAAGTTTGATTACTTTATTCGATGCAGTGATGGTATTGATAAAACCAAAGTATTTATTCCTCCCTTAATTTTTCAACCATTTGCGGAAAACTCAATCTGGCATGGAATTATTCCACTTGAAGAGAAAGGGAGGATTGAAATAACCATAGACAAAAGGGATGAGCGTACGCTTGAGTGTAGAATTATTGATAATGGTATTGGAATTAGCAAATCTAAACAAGATAAGAAGGGCAACATCAAACATGAATCAAAGGGACTTAGCATTACTCGAGAGCGTTTGGGAGAAAATGGACGGATTACCTACGCAAGCGCCAGAGGTAAAAAGAATGTTGCCTTGGGAACGGTAGTATTACTAATTATTCCTTACACTTTTAGATTGGGTCGCAATTGAGGTTAGCAAAGTACATATTGGTGCTCATTTTGATTGCTATGATGCAGTTTGAAGCAAACTCGAATACGCGTGAAGCTTTGAAAGAGTCTTTCGAATATATTCAACAGGCCAAAAATGACTCACTCAGAATTAGAGGGTATAATATGGCTGGCTTCTATTTCGCAGATGTAAGTATTGACACCGCACTGATCTATGCTGATTCTGCAATAGCATTGGCTCTTGATATGAATTGGATGCCAGGATATTATTATGCTTTAACTACTAGATGTAATGCTTTGACCCGTGCTGGACGCTTCTCGGAAAGTTTGCTCAGCCATAATGAAATCTTGAATTTTTTTGAGGAAATACAAGATTCTTCAAAAATAGGTAGGGTTCTGGCAAATATCGGAGAGTTGTACTTTTTAAGAAATGATTTTGAGAAGGCCATAGCTTTCTATAGAAAATCACTGTACGTAAAAAGGCGCGCTAAAGACTATCCTGAAATGATTATGTCATCCATCTATGGCTATGTTATCGCAATGAATGAATTAGGTAGAATTGAGGAGACTTATTCATTAATTCAAGAGGCTGACACGATGAACCTAAAACCTACGGATGTGCGCTCCTTGTGCTTTAAATATGAGATGTTTGGCCTTTATTATTTGGATCTAGGAGAGGTGAAAAAGGCATTAAAATATTTTCAGGATGCAAAGTACCTCGCTGTTGATTTGCTTATTCATGGAATGGAAGCCCGTTTCAGATATTTGATCGCAAAAAGCTTTCTATTGCTAAACAAGCCAACATTTGCTCACAAGGAAATTTTGCAATCCATTGCTCTGTTTAAAAGAACGGGTGCAGACAAAGAACTTATGGATGCCTACCAACTCAATAGTCAAATTCTTGGAGCATTGAATAGATTCAAATCAGCTTTTAACAGTTATCACGATTACACTGAAATTAGAGACTCCATCTTTGATGCAAAAAGAGAAGAGAAACTCGTTGAAATTGAAACGAAGTACTCCGCTCAACAAAATGACTACAAACTTAACATTTTAAGGCAAGAGTCAGATATTCAGGGTTTTAAGTTGTATAGAAAGAACTCTGCAATTATAATCTTACTCTTGTTTTCTCTTTCGATAGTTTTAATTTTCGTAATTATCAATCAGAGCATTAAGAACAAGCGAGAGAAAAGATTCAGAGACCTGGAAGACATGATTTTAAGAAATCAAATGAATCCGCATTTTATTTTCAATGCACTGAACAGTATACAAAGATTTTACCTTGATAATGATAGCAAATCCGGTAATGCCTTTCTACTAAAATTCGAAGAATTGATCTTACAAATCATTCGTTTTTCGAAAGAACGCAACATTTCCTTAAAGGATGAAATTGATTTACTCAATAATTATATAGCGCTTGAAAGAATTCGAACAAGCAAGAAATTTGTTTATGAGTTTTCTTATGATCATGGAATCGATCTGGAGAAAACTTTTGTGCCTCCAATGATTTTCCAACCTTACATTGAAAATGCTATCTGGCATGGTATTCAACCAATAGATAGGAAAGGTATCATTAAGCTGGATATTCAAAAAATGAATGGCCTACTCCAATGTTCTATAATAGATAATGGCACAGGTTTAAAAACTCAGAACAAAAATCCGGATCATTACTCACAAGGTCTTAAAATCTCACAATCGAGATTAGGAAAACGAGGTAAGGTTGAAATATCCAACCGTAAGAATCAGGAAGATGAAACGGGAGTTATTGTTAATTTATTGATACCCATTAAAAGTTTTAAGGAGTGAAATCGAGAAATATCAAATATACTTTGTCATTGGTCATGATGATGAGCTTTTTGATGAGCAAAGGCCAAATCGACCTGAATTGTGCTCATGACACATGCTTGGTTTTGAGCTACACGAAACTTTCAAATCGTTACAAAACCATTAATCTTGATACCTCATTTCATTATGCATCATTATCATTAAAACATGCCAGAAATTATGGCGACACTGGTTTATTAGTCAATGCTATCAATGCCCTAGCAGAAGTACAGTTCAAGAGGAGCGAATATGCTGAAAGTATTGAATTGAGTCATGAACTAATGGAAATTTATCAAAAAACTGAAAAATGGACAGAGTATCATGAGATGCAAATGAATATGGCCAATATTTACTCTGGAATTGGAGAAAACTATAAAGCGCTTGAATATCTCAGTAAATCAATTGATTTTTGGAAGAAAGAGGGCGATGATATCCGCCTTGCTCAATCCTATTTGACACGCAGCGAAATATGGCGTTTTATCAATGAAATTGACAGTGCAACTGTGGATATAGATCATGCCATTTCATTCTTTAAAAATATTGATTCGCTTCATGGCTATTACGCAATAGCATGTAATACGAAAGGAAATATTTATGCCAGTGTTGATCAGATTGATTCTGCCATTAAATATGTTGAGCTGTCGAAAGTCATATTGGACAGTTTAGGAAATAATTATTTGAAAGTAACGAGTTTGAACAATCTAGCAAGATTAAATCAAAAGAAAGGTGAGACAGAGAAAGCAATGCTATATTATTCTGAAACGCTTAAATTGGCCAGAGAGCTTAAAAGCAATGAGATTTTGCATCTGGCCCTTGGTACTCTTGCCGATTTCTATTTTGATCAGAAAAAGTATCAAAAAGCGTATGACATGCTCTTGGAGTATGATTCTGTTAAAAATCTGGTTTTCAATGAGAAAAAAGAAAAACAATTCTTAGATATTGAAGCAAAATATCAAGCCCAGCAAAAGCAAAATGAGATTGAAATTCTTGAGAAAAAGAATGAAGCCAGAGAATTAAAGATTCAGCAAAAAAATTATACCATTTGGATACTCTCTGCCATTATAATGCTATTGGGATTATTACTTTTCCTGAACGTTCAGAGAATTCGAGCGAAATCGGAAAAAAATGCCAAAAAATTGGAGTCAGAGATTCTGAGAGCGCAAATTAGCCCGGAGTTCATCAAAAATTCACTTTCAGTGATACGCAGAAGATTTAGTCAAGGAAAAAACGAAATTGCAAATGACTATTTGGCTGACTTTGCAACACTAATGAGAAGAATTCTTGATAATTCAAGGAAAAAAGAGATTCCATTGTCTGAAGAGCTTTCTAACGTAGCACTATATCTAGAATTCGAAAAGGAGCGATTCAGTCAACAACTAACTTTTGACATTGAAGTAGATGAATTCAATATAGATACATCTGCCTTGATACCTCCTTTGATTATACAGCCCATGATAGAGCGTTTGGT
>JALEGO010000770.1 GCA_022763165.1 Flavobacteriales bacterium | reverse complement strand
GAAGCTCCAAATAGTTGTATATCTCACCATTGAATACGATTCTAAATTGCTCGGATAGGTCTGACATGGGCTGATTGCCAGCTTCAGACAAATCGATAATACTCAATCGGTTGTGGCCAAGAGCAATGTTTCCTGGTTCAACATAAAACCCTTTGGCGTCAGGTCCACGGTGTTCCTGAATATCCAACATTGCGCGAAGTTCATCCTCATGCCAATTTTCTCCGACAATTCCAGCAATTCCGCACATCTACAAAGAATCCTGTTAGGTAAATAAAATCGTTGCGGCTCTATTTTGTGAAAACATAACGGTGCTCACCTACCCCATACTTCATCTCTGCGAAGGGTTCTTTTTGATAAATTTTTTCTATACGATCAAAACCATATCCTCTCTCCAGCCTCTTCACATCCTTTGCGCCATGCTTTTCTAGTATTTCAATGATTTCATCTCCTGTCAATCTTAAATTAATAGGAACCATAATATGATCAAGAATATAGAATATTCTATTTGCTGGCACTCCTAAAATTCTTAGCGCATTTCGCGCAACACCATTGTCAACATCGGCCATTATTACTCTGAGGATTTCAATGATATCCCAGAAATAACCTCCTGGGTTTTCTATTAGATACAGCCAACCAAAACCATCTTTTTTCATTACCCGAACCAGTTCATGAATTCCTTTATCTAGGTCTCTGGTGTGATGTAAAACCCCATTGGAAAAAACGATATCAAAAGTATCATTCTGGAAGGATAAGTTCACCACATCCTCTAATTGATAATTTACATCAATGTTCGCCTCCTTAATTCTGTCTTTAGCACTGCTGATTCCAATCTCCGAAAAGTCTACTCCGGTTACTTCCTTTGCTCCGAGCTTTTTCCAAGCAGCCGAGTAACGTCCTCCGCCACACCCTGCATCTAAGACGGTCATTTCTGAAAGGTTTTCTGGAAGTATATTATTAACCTCTAATCTGGTTTTTAGTAAATCATGCGTTTCTTGAAAATACTTTTCTGCATCGAATTTCTTGAAGAGGTTACCATAATGATTTCCCGTTTCGCGCTCTACTTCTTCCATTGAAGCTCTGCTCTTTTCCATTGCTTCAGAAGTCGCGAAATGCTCTAAGTTCAAATTGTTGAAAGCAGCTAAAAAGTTCCTCTGGTTTTCCAATGCTTCAAGTATCTCATTAGTAGGATCTACTTCCTTTCTGAAGGCTGATTCCTTGGCTATGAAGATGTAATATGTTGCCCATGTTTTAATAATATCTGAAGAAACAGATTTTGGCAATTCAAGTGCTTGTTTGACAAATGGTAGTCCTTTTGCACTCAATGGACCATCTTTCAAACAAGGCGCCATCTCAAATATATTGTCATCACTCATTTCAGTACTTTTCCGCAAAAGTATACTATATTTTAGCAATTTGGCCGTACTTTATTAAGAACCTGAGTTTTTAACACAAATGGTGATGTGCGCAAGCGCTCACAAAAAAAACCACCTTCTTGCATTTGAACAAAAAGGTGGATTATCAACTTATTATTTGAAGTCTTTTATCTAATATTTAGTTTTTGTTGGTATTTCTTATCCCCTACAACAGCGGATACTACATACATCCCTTTGCTCATGTCCAGGTAGCTCATGTCAATATCTAAAACCGTTTTGTCTTGACCTTTCCTGAAGTCTTTAACATATACTTGCTCTCCAAGCAGGTTATAGATGCTTAGATTTACCAATTCATCTTCGGAAGCTGGCAAAGCAATATTCAACCTGTCTCCAATGTTGGGGTTGGGATAAATGACCATATTCGAGGCTACATCCTCCAAATTGTCTGATGCTTCTTGGTTCTCAAGAAATTTAAACGAACCTGCTGAGGTCACTTGACATGTAGCTCCATAGGAAATTACAGAACCTGCAACATAAGCCCTAACTCGAATGTCATAGGGTGTGTTCAGTTGCACATTCGGGATCCAACTCATTCTGAAACCATGAAAAGCATTACCACTGTTAATTGTCTCATTCACACCTAAACCGACATTTACAATGTTCCAATCATAACTTGTAGCCCCTACCACTCTGTCACAGTAGATCACATCCGTCATGTTTGTGACAGTGCTCCCGCAATCGCTGGTCCTTACATTTGTAGTTTCGTGAGCAGCAGCTGAGGGTGTTGAAACGGAACATGAACCTCCGAAATTGGCCCATGAGCCTCCAACATAAGCTCGAACTGTTATGGTATAACTAGAATTCAATTGTACACCAGGAACCCAACTTAATCTATAGCCGTTATAGGAACTTCCAATTTGCTCCGTATGGTTAATGCCTTGACCTACATTAACTATATTCCATTCATAATTGGTAGCACCTGGCACCGGATCGCAGTAGACAGCATCTCCCAATGAAGGAAGGGTTGAACCACAATCACCAGCTGAAACAGTGGTTGTAGGTAGGTTTGATGGGGCTGTGATAACACAAACATTACCATAATCTCCCCATGAACCTCCGACATATGCCTTTATTTTCACGTTGTAACTTGCGTTCATTTGTACATTTGGGACCCAACTCAACCTCCATCCATTGTATGCATTTCCTGCCTGGCCTGTATAATTTATTCCCAGTCCAGCATTTTCTATGTTCCACTCATAGTTCGTTGCTCCTGGAATGGGATCGCAGTAAAAAACATCATTTAGCGCAGTTAAGGTTGAACCGCAATCTGACGCTCTCAATTGTGTTTTTGGTAAACTAGATGCATTGGGTGTATTGACCACACAAACATCTCCATAGTCTCCCCATGTACCATTCACGTACGCTTTAACCTTTACATTATAACTCGAATTTACTTGTGTACCAGGAACCCAGGTGAGGCGCCAGCCATTATAAGCACTTCCGATCTGACCAGTATAATCAATCCCTTCACTTGAATTTTCAATATTCCACTCATAATTAGTCGCCCCCGGTACAGCTGTGGCATAAATTACATCTCCCATTGCCGTGACTGTAGAGCCACAATCTTCTTGAACCAGTTGCGTGGTTGGTCCAGAAGGGGCTGTATTATCCACAATTTTAACAGCGTATTCCTCCACTTCTCCCAAAGTCAGATTTTGACATGGAGAATTGATAGCATATGGGAAAAAGTCAGACATCACACGAACCCTCAAATAAGTATCCAGAGTTGGTGATGCTGGGGTTGTAAAAGTACCACTATGAGAGGATGCAGCGGTTCCAGAAAATATCTCTTCACCAGCATCCGAAAAGTCGCCATCATTATTATAATCAATATATACTTTTGTTACTTCATTGTTTACAGAGTGTAAAACTTCAAGGCTGTATTGTGTATTAATTTCTAATTCAGTTTGATGTGAGCAACTAAAATCTGAAATGTTAGCTCCATTATCATTAATGCTCGAATTTACCGTCATGTCATTGATCTTAAAACTTGAAACTCCGACAGCACTGTGAGGTGAACTTACAGTTGGGCTACAAGTGGCAGCTGTCACAGACGCTCCTGGAGCAACACACCCCTGAGAACTTATCAAACCGGGTCTAAGTGTTTCCAATGCAGCTCTCATTCGATCTTTTTGTCCAGTGGTAAACTGTGTTCGACAAGTTTGGCTTGCATAACCCATAAAGTTATGTGCTACGTCTGTAATATCACCACTATCGCAAGAGTTTGATCCCGAAGTACATGTTGTTATTCTTTGGTGTTTCTTGGTATCGTTTACACAATCTCCTGATACACCGCATTGGGCATCAGTGGGACACTGATCTGCAATACCATCATTGTTTGAATCATCTCCTTGAAAAGTATGATAAAGATTGAGTCCATGTCCTAACTCATGAACTGTAGTACTGTTTCTATTTGTATAAGATTTAAGCTCATATCCAATGGTACCTCCTGGGTCGTATCCAAATGCATTATGTAAAATGACGGTTCCATCAAAGCTTGCGCTAGAACCTGGAAAATAGGCATAACCCTGAGTACCAGCTCCACCATTGTTATCATCGATTTCACTTACGACCCAAATGTTGTAATATGCATTATTTGGCCATCTGCTAAGATCTTTTACTGATTTCTCATCTGCTCCCTTTCCATCTGATCCATTTGCATCAATACCCTCAGTTAAATAATTGGTTACACCAGCTCCACTTACACGAACAATTCCGGTTGTTGCATTACAATTTGGATCTCTTTGTGCCAGGCAGAACTGAATCTTAGTATCAACACTTCCTCCTCCAGAATTCGAATAAACGTCATTTAAGTTGTTTATGGCACTATTAATCTGAGCATCAGAAATGTTTGTTCCGACTCCAACTGCTTCACCTAGATGAACAACATGAACAACTACAGGAATAGTTAAAACATCATTTGGACCGCTCCTTGCCATGTTTTGAATCAATCGTTGTTGAATTTTGCTTTCATTATTCTGAATCAGCTGTGAATAATCAGCATTATGCATTAACTCCTTGTGTCGAATATCAGAATAGCAACTTTGATTTTGGGTAAAACTTAAGGTAAGGGAAAAGGTCAAGAATATAGAGAATATTAATTTCATCATGTAATTGTGTTGTGAACCGTGATATCTTTTCATACGTGACAAATTGGAATTTGTTTCGAAAAAAAAGGCACAGCAGTTCTTTAACACATTTTTAACAGGAAGTCTCATCCATTAAGAGATTGACGAATCTCCTTTTAAGTTAAAAAAATCAAAAAAGACTACTGCTGAGATAAATTAAAACAGCTTGATCAGTAGCTAATAACCTTCTTAAAATCCGGAGTAATGGTTGCCACCAAGTTTGCTATTTTTTGGGCTGCATATCCATCTCCATAAAGGAAGGCTGGTTCATATAGACCATGAGAAAATTGCGACTGTAGCGCATGACTAAGCTCGTTATTTTGAAAACCACAATCAATTACATTTGGGCCTCTCAGTCTCATATTTTGACGTGAACCTAGGTTCACAACTGGAACTCCCATGAAAGAGCACTCTCTGATACCCGCACTGCTATTGCCTACCAAACACCTTGAAGCATATAATAAACGAAGAAAGTCCCTTCCTTCCATATTTTTGAAAAAGCGGAACTTATTGTTTGGGTTTTGTTCTCTATATGTTCTAATGGCATTGCTAGTGCCATCACTTCCAGCATCTGGATTTGGCCAGAACCAAAAGACAGGGACATGCATTTTAGCAACTTCGTGAATCAATATTTCGGTTTGATGTCGACTTTCATCAATCTCTGTGGTTACTGGATGTTGCATAACGACCATAAAGTCTTCATTCGGATTGATATAACTCCCCACTCCACCATATTTTTCGCAGGGATCAAAATCCAAATTAGGACTTTCCATGACTTCTCTTACTAGATCTATAGAAGGGCATCCAGTGACAAAGACTGTCTCTTCATGCTCGCCCATTCTGATTAGACGATTCTTCGCATCCTCATTTGATACCAAATGTAAATCTGACAATTTGGTAATGGCATGCCGGACTTTTTCGTCAATATTCCCAGTGACCTCTCCTCCTTGAATGTGAACTAAGGGGATGTTCATATAAGATGCAGCGATAGCTGTTGACATGGTTTCGAATCGATCAGCGATGGTGATGACCATATCAGGTCTCAGGTTATCAAAAACGGTGGACAATTCCATTATACCAATGCCCGTAGTTTTCGCTGCTGAGGCCAAAGTACTCCCCTCAATGACCATATAAACCCTCTCATCGATTTTGAACCCATCTTCCTCGATAAAATTTACGGCTGACCCATATCTATCCAGGAGTGCAGAAGCAGCAATTACCAGTTGTAATTCTAGATCAGGGTGCTCATCAATTGACTTCAAAGCTGTTTTTATCCTACTATAACTTGGCCTTGCTGTTATAACAACACATACTTTTTTACCCATCTCTTTTGCCTTTTTATCTATTCAAGAGCTCTATGCTATGATAAATCAACATCATTCAAGAAGCTCCACTTCGATTTATTTGTCTTTAAAGTTTTACCAATTACTCTTTCAAACTCTGCTGAATCAATTCCTTCTCCAGCGGGTTTTTTTGATTCTAAGTATTCCTTTTTAATTGTTTCTCCGGCAGCTAAGTCTCTGTTTAAAGCCAAAGACTTGCCAAAGATCCTTTTCAATTCAGAAGTATTCCCTTTGACTTCTTTATTCATTGGATTTTCGAATGATTTTTGAATCATTCTGATGGCCTTAACCATTTCTGTTATCTCATCAATTGTTAAAGAGCTTGTTGCATCTGGACCAAACATTCTCTTATCAAATACGGCATGAAATTCAATAATTGAAGCACCTAAACATATTGCTGCAGGGCATGCGTAGGGCGTTCCAGAATGATCCGAAAAGCCAATTGGAATGTCGAATCTTTTTTTCATCTCAGAGATCACATTCAGTCCCCATTTTTCAGGTGTTGTTGGATAAGATGTGGTACACTGGACAAGGGAAACATCAATGTTCTTATTCTGCAAAAACGCTATACTTTGTTCAATTTCATCCCAATCGCTGAGGCCAGAACTTAAAATGACAGGTTTGCCTGTATCGGCAATTCTGTCAAGAAGCAATAAATTGCTTACCTCTCCGGAACCAATTTTGTAACGCTTAACTCCTACCTCTTCCAACAGGTCTACAGCTTTGATGGAAAATGGGGATGATAGGAACTCTAAATTAACATCATCACAATGCCTTTTGATACCCATCCACTGATCTTTAGTGAATTCCATTCTGTTCCAGTAGTCATATCGGGTATCATCTTCTAAAGAAAATTTAACTCTAAAGGGTTCTAAAGGACTGCTCTCCGCCTCGGCAATATGTGTTTGAAATTTAATCGCATTGGCGCCAGTTGTTGCAATCGCATCAATGTAAGAGTGAAGAATGCCCAAACTGCCTTCATGAGCTTGTCCTATTTCTGCAATGATATCTATTTCCATTTCAGTCTATATATTCACTAAATCCTTTATAAAATTTTCTTCCTGCCTTTACTTTATCATATGTTGAAGTGGGCCAACCAAAAGTGTCTTCTAAAGACCAGATTAAGTCTTTAAATCCGAACATATGTCTGAATAATACAGTGCTAGAAAATCGCGGGTTAATTTCGAATACAAAGGGGCCTTTTTCAGTTAACCTAAGTTGCACATTTATGGAACCTCTCAACTCAATCTTTTCAGCCAATTCTTTTAAGAAATTTTCGATTAACTCATTCTCGATTACTTCTCCATATCCGCTAAAACCACCCATCAATTCTCTTTTAAAAATTAATGATCGAACCCCATGTGAGGGTGATCTAAAGAGACCACATGTAAATTCTCCTAAATCCGAACTAAGGAATTCTTGGGTAATAAAATTGGGATATTTGTCTTTAACATAAAGAAAGTCCTTTTGATCTTTTAGCGTATAAATATCCTGACTTCCAGAACCTGTTCGAGCTTTAGCTATTAAGGGGAAGCTTTTGGGCTCTGAATCTGATATGATATTCGTTTCAGGAAACAGCATATCATGGCTTTCAAGAAAACGTGCAGTAGCCAATTTATCAAAGCCGACCTTCATCGCTTCCTCATTTGCACAAATAATAGGAACACCAGATATCTCTCTTATACCATTATGAGAAAAATATCGCAATTCATATTCTGAAATAGGGATGATAGCATCAATTCCTTTACTTTGAACCGTATTTTCAAGGCTTGATAGAAATTTTGGGTCTTTTACCGGAAGCCCCGTAAAAAAATTGTCAAAAATGAATTTGCCTGCGTTCTTGTCGCTCATATCACAGCCCAATAAAGCAGTGACTCTCTTTTCTTCATTCAGAATTTTACCGATACTCTGACCTATATCTCCACCGCAACCTGTAACCAGAATCTTCATTAAAATCTTTTTCTTTTTAAAACCTTAACATGATATGAGTTTTCTCCTTCTAGTTGAGTCATCCTTTCAACCAATTTAGAAACATCATAGTGTGTCTCTTTTGGAACATAAACTTTGTTTTTGGTATCGATGATTCCCCACCTTGCAACACCCCCTTGAATTCTGCATTGGCCCACAGAACCTGGATTTACAAACAAACCATTATTCAAATTTCGAACCATAGGATAATGAGTATGGCCCGCTAATACAAAATCATAATCTAGATCCATGTACTTTTCCAATACTTTTAAATCAGCATCTGGATAAATATACATATCCTCATTGTCAGGAGCTCCATGACATAAAAGAAATTTGAGCCCGTCCAGCTCAAGCTCTTTGGAAACATCTAAACCCGAAACCCTTTGTTTTAATAATGGATCGAATGCTCCTTCATACTGCATAAAGCATTTACCATATTTTGAAGTAATGGTTTCTCGAAAATCATCTGTACCTTCTTGAAATTGGGTGAATATTCGCTCATGATTTCCAGAGATCATAAAGTGATCCCACAGACTGATTTCTTCAAATATTTGTGGAGCGTCATAATAGTATCCGATCTGATCTCCAAGACTAAATAACAAGTCAACCTTAAGGGCTTTCATATGTTTGATCACAGGCTCAAAAGCATCCCAGTTCGCATGTATGTCAGCTACAATTGCTATTTTCATCTTGATAACAATTTGAATTCTTCCAATAAATTCTGGCCATTACCTTTTAGATGGTTAATTGAGACAATTTCATCTACTTGCACTAAACTATGACTCAAGGTTTGCCCTAAGTCTTTAATTTCATCTAAATATCCAATGCCTATAGCGTGTTTGTCTTTGGTCATTGCAGCGTATATCAGTTTTTGATTATCCACAAAATAACCAGTAATCACTTTTAAGCCTCGATACAAAGTTTCAATTAACATACTGCTAGAAGGGACGATCGCATAGTAACACAAATCCATAATGGAGACCATTTGTTCCGCATTCAAATTGAAATGAATATTTATTCGCCTTTCATCAGAAAATTTTGATTTCAGATTTTCAAAAATATCTTCGGACCCACCGATAACAATATGGATATCTCCATGAGTATGTGCCAAAATACTTTCTGCAAAATCAATGGTCTTTTCCGCATATCTGGAACCACCAAAGCAAATGAATGTATTCTGATTGTTCTCATTTTTCTGAGGAATTGGTTTGTGGAATTCGGGTCTGATCAGCGCATATTTAAGACCAAGAAGCAATTTGGTATAAGATTCTTTAGAATAATCTTCTGGTGATATCCCATGAGAATGGTTAATGACCAAATCAGCCACAAAGTGTTTGTCATGCATATCATCCACCATTACGAGCTTACAACCTTTGTCTTTGATTTTTCTTTGATCATCAGTGGAATAAAAGTAATTGTCAAGTACCACGATATCATCCTTTTGTAGTTCTTGTATAAAGTCAGAAAGATGATCCGCACTGTCTTCCAATTCAATTACAGTATCACATGCCATTCTTGCTTGATCAGAAATATAGTCATTGAGAAATCTGGTTACGAATATGTTCTCAAAATCATTTCTGAGTTGCCTTGCAATCACTAATGTTCTGGTTACGTGTCCCCAGCCTATATCAGCATTTCCATCAGCTCTGAAATACACTTTCTGCTTCATGAAAGTGAGTTTAGTTGCTTTATTAGTGATTCTGCTGAAGCCCAATCCTCCATGGTGTCAATGTTTACGTATTGTTCTGATTCATTCAGAATATAACTTATAGAAGAACCATAAATGGAATTTGATTTTAGTATAACTTCTGATTTAGTGATGTAGATAGCACCATCTCGAAAATATGCTTTGGGCAAATCTTGTCTTCTCTTGATAATCTCATTTTCACCGGTAGCGATTCTCAAATGACTATTTTCATCTTCTTCGAAGACCCAATGAGGATTATACTCATGAGGGACCTCCCTGACTGATACCAAGCTATCCGTTCGTTCTTCAACAAATTTTGAAACGGCTTGATCGATTAGGGTTTTACTTCTAAAAGGAGTTGTTGTTTGCAATAAGCATACAGCATCAAATGGTTCTCCCTTATCAACATAAAATTGAAGAGCATGTTTGATAACATCCAGAGAACCAGAAGTATCCTGTGAAAAATCACGAGGTCTGATGAAGGGAACTTCGAGCCCAAGAGTTTGAGCCACTTCTATAATTTCACCGTCTTCTGAACTGAGAATCACTTTATCTAAAACCTTAGAAGCCGCAGCTGCTTCATAAGTGTATTGAAGTAAAGGTTTGCCACCCAAAGACTTTATATTCTTTCTTGGAACTCCTTTGGATCCTCCTCTTGCTGGAATCAGTCCTAAAATTTTCATTTTATGTGAACTCAGGCTTTTGTTGACTTTCTTTGACCTCTGAAGGGAACATTTTACTCAGCTCTCTGTAATAGGCCTTGGAAATCGTTTGGGCATTTTCTTCGTCTGTCAATTTTGTTATTGGCATTTGAAAATGGCAATTTTCAGATGTTTCTTCAAGGGCTTTGAAGAACAATCTCAAATCAAAATCTGTGATCTCTACCCCTTTTACGATTTGTTCTATAGCATTTTTACAATCCTCATGGGTAACAATTGGAAAAACTCCTGGTCCAAATAAGTTGGGGTGGTATCCAAAAATCAATCCTGGTTTTTTCTTTGCCATCCCCTCCCAACAGACCGTTCCTGCAACAGTCACTGTTGCCACGCAGTTTTCCAACAGCTTTTCGGATGGGGTGTCTAAAGAAACAAACCGAACATTATCATAATCAAGAATATCTTTGAAAAAGTAAAAATCTCTTACTGCATCTGTCTGTGCGGGATGCTCTTTAACGTAGAGCACGTAATCCTTAGGCAAGTAGTGTGCAATCATTTCAACCATAAGGAGCTGATGGGCATAGACGCCTCCTTTAGGGCAAGAAGTCAACTCAGGCTGATAGTGAAAAGCCAGGTAGAAGAACTTCTTTGAGAAGTCAGGTTTGACGGCATTTTGATTGTAAAAAGCTCTTTTTCCTCTAGTGTAACCCTTGTAAAGTCTGTATCGATAGTACCAATACTCAAGATCAACAAACTTCTTCCTGTTGGTTTTAATCAGATTCAGCACTCTTTTAAATTTAGAGACTGATCTGTTCTTTAGTGTAGAACTGACTTTTTTCTCGTCTTCAAATTTTTTAAAATACCAAGGTTTGAAGTTTTCTCCTTTGGCTACGCAAACACGTTCCCACTCACGCTGAAAATCTTCTGAAAGAGAAATCTCCTCTGCACTTTTGTACTTCGATTTTAACTCTTCCAATTTTTTGGGAACTACATTTCCTAATCTTCTATAATCGGAGTTAATAATGATATTATAATCTGGAACAGATAAATCACTAATCATCAAATATGGAATACCCAATTTTTCTGCCATCTTCCAAGCGATAAATTGTGAAGTATCATGAGGTATAGCATGACCGATGAAAACGTCAATTTTCGTATTCGTATAAATGTGATTCCAGAATCTCAAATGTCTTAGATAGACTCTTCGCCTTTCCATGTACGTTTTACTGGAAAATTTGTACACATATTTATTGGGAACCGTGGTATAAAGTTGTTCATCAAATGGCAATTTTTTATTCTCTATCCAACCTACACCCGTTTGAGGAGGATTTCTCTCATCCATATACAGGGCCTCAACTTCAACAGATGCATAAAAATCCAAAGTCTTCTGATCCAGTGGAATGAAATCATTCATATCATAATTCTGATATGTAGCGTGTAGTGTATCCCAATATGAAATATAATGAAGGTCTACTCCATTGAGTTCAGATTCCTCGAACTTGGTTTTCCTTCCAGAACAGTAATAGGCCTTATCTATCTTAAATTTATCTAAGATGTATAGAACAATATCTTTCTCAATTGAATTGAATATTACGTTCATTCCTTCCTAGTTTGAGAATTCATTTTTCAGCACTCCGTACTCATAAACATTGCAATATTCACCATTCTTAAACATTGCAGCACGTCTCTCCCCTTCCTTTACCATATTCAACTTTAGCGCAAGTTTTTGCATACCAACATTCTTTTCTGAAGTTCCACAATAGATTCTGTTCAAATTCAGTCTTTCAAAACCATAGCTACACAGCAAAAAGCCAGCTTCAGAAGAAACTCCTTTATTCCAAAAATCCTTTTCACCCAATAAAATTGCAAACTCCGCTGACCTTGATACCCAATCGATTCGTTGTAGAGAAATATTTCCAATGTGCTGATCTGTTTTCTTATCCACAATTGCAAGGACAATGGCATTTTGAGTGTTGCTCACTGAATTAAAATAATCACGCATTTTCACCTCGGTGTTGGGAAATGTGGCGTGAGAATTAAATTCACAAACTTCATCATCATTCAGCCATTGAAAATAATTTCCGCTTAAATCTCTTTCCTCAAGAGCCCTTAAATAAATCTGTTCTCCTTCTAAAAAAACATGTCTCATATTTGCTCTGCAATAAGATTCTTAAATTGTTCCGTAAATGAGTTTTGATCCCTAATAGCTCTCTTTGTTTCAAAGCCTTCTAAAGGGTCCTGATCAATATTCGTCATGATCCTGATTATTGGAGTTCCTAAGATGACAGATTCCTTGAGAACGTTAGAAAACATACTTACAGTAAAACTACAATAATAGATCAAATCATTAAAGGAATATTCCTTATTTGGTATAATGACATTGATGTTAGTATCCAATTGATTTAAGAATTCAATGAATGAATCTACTTTTTGGTTTGGGTGAAACTTAACAAAAAGATTAACGGTTTGGGGAGAATTCAAACCTTCCAAGCCTCTAATCAATAGTTCTGCTATTTCAAATTCATCTGTTTTAATCCAATCATTCGCTTCTTTCACATTGCTTAGTGGATCTGGGGCGAATAGAAAGTTTAGGTCTTTATCTGAAATTTGAAATGCTTTAAGAAATGCATCTTTAGAGCTAAGGGGTTGATAATTAGAAATATAATCTTGATATGGGTGTCCGATAATTTGAATGATCTCACTCGGAATGCCAGAGCCTTGAGCCAAGGATTTTGCTCTGTCGTCAATAACAAGAACACGATCTGGAAAGACGACCTTCTCATTGTAAATGAATCGTTCCCTCATTTTTGACCAATGATCAATAAAGGACCATACCTCAATTTTCGATGCCTTTGCCAATTGAATCAATTGGTTTTCAAAGTCACTTGTATAGGATGTTCCGGTAATGATTAAGTCAACATCACTTTCTTTTAGGTAAGCGGCCAATTCTGTACTTACTTTTCGACTCACTTGATTTTGAAAATCACTAAAAAAACCAAATATCCGATCTGAGATTACATCATACTTGGATGTTGTCTTTCCAAAATTATGGGCTAAGGTCAATATGGCTTTAGCACCTCCAGGGTCTGAAAATGCAAATAAGACCCTTTTATCAGGATCAATATAAAGGCTCATTTTAATTCCCCAATATTATCGACCACTTTTTGAAAGGCTTCAATAACAGCATCCAAATCACTTTCAGACATGCCGGGTCGGCAATATTCACTTGTTATCAATTCATCATTGTGCATGCGTTCAGTTACGGAGCATACAGTTTTCGTGTAATCTTGCTCGCCTTCGTAACGAGGACAATTAAAAGAACACTGGTGTATTTTTTGTTGATAAAGTGGTTGCTTATATAATGGTTTGACGTAACCGGCACCCAGTAAGGGCGTATCTTCTCTCAACACAGCCGAAGGTATTTCAGCCTTTAAGGCTTCAACAAACTTGTTTCTATGAACACCTAAAATGTCTTTTTTATACTTGATGGGTTGCACATAATAAACATGCTCAGAACATTCCTCTGGCCTTGGCAATTCCAAACCTTCAATGTTCTTAAGCCCTTCATACAAATAGTTCTCATTTTTTTGTCTTTGTTTGATTAAGTTGGGCAGTTTTTTCAATTGCTCCTTACCTATTGCTGTATCAATCTCAGTCATTCTAAAGTTAAACCCGAAAGTATTGTTGAGATCTTGGGTTCCTTTCGCTTCTACAACTTGCTCTCCATGATTTCTAATCAAATAGAGTTTTTCAGCCAATGCTTCATCCTGAGTGGTGCACACCCCACCTTCACCTGTATGAATGTGCTTGTGGTAGTTCAAACTAAAAACACCTATGTCTCCAATTGTACCAACATATTTGTCCTTGTATTTGGCCATGGGCGCTTGAGCACAATCTTCTATAACTTTGATGTTATGTTTTTTAGCAATAGCCATTATTTCATCTGTTCTGGCTGGGTTTCCAAAAATATGGACAAGTAAGATTGCTTTGGTTCTGGGGGTGATTTTTCTTTCCACATCTTCAGGATCAAGACCAAAGTTATTCTCATCTATATCTGCAAACACTGGAACAGCCCCGTAAATTACTGGTGCCAAAGCACTTGCAGACATTGTGTAGGGCGATACGATCACCTCATCACCAGGTCCAACATCACATGCCCCGATGGCCGCAAATAGTCCAGAAGTATTAGAATTCACAGAGATGGCATACTTACTGTCAAAGTCATTGGCCCATGCTTTTTCAAAGGATTGCACATTTGGTCCTCCATAAAAATCAGCATGCCAAGCGCCTAGAAACTGGGATAGATTTCCTGTCTTTAATACTTTCGCCACTGCTTCTTCTTCCTCTTTTCCAATCGTATTGTAAGCTGGAAACAAGTTTGTTCTAATTGGACTTCCTCCGTTAATTGCTAGT
>JALEGO010000013.1 GCA_022763165.1 Flavobacteriales bacterium | reverse complement strand
AATGGTGGTAAAACAGGCCACCATTTTTTTCTTTCCTTCATCCTTATAGAGGTGATGATCTTGAAAACAAAAGGGATCCCGCTGTCAAGCAGCGGGACGTCAAGGTTACTTTATCCGCCACGCACACACCATTGACGCCCCACGGTTTAGCCGCGGGGTCCGCATAACATAATATGCCTCGTTTCTTATAGTGAATTGGCGCGGAGAAAAGCTCCTCACAATGACTTAGTTTGTTGTTTTTAAAAAATAAAATCAGCGGCTTATCCCAAGCTCAGGTTAAGTAATAAAAAAAGGGAGATTTCTCTCCCTTTTTTCCGACGGTAACAATGACCATTTATTTAACTAAAAAGAGGCTACAACTTAATTAAACTTATGAGCCGTCGGAAACCACTCAAGGTCCCAATGGATAACACGCAGGGCCTTAAAAACAACTTATATGGTTCATTCATATTTTGTAAAGCAGAAAATTTAGTCATTTTTAAATCTTTTAAATTCCCAGCATTGCCCTGATTTCCTCTTAAGGATGGACTCTGCTGTTGATATAAAATGAAGGGGGTAAGTATGAAATTAATGATCTTATCAGCAATTTTTTTTCTTTTAGGAAATACCTCCTTAAACCAAGCTCAAAGAAATTATAGTAAATAAAGTGCCATAGTATGAGCTAAAATTTCTTGTTCGAGAGTTCTAAATCGTCAGTTTTAGAATTCCACATTTCATTAAGAAAAGCATGAAGATACTTTAAATAGTTCATAAAAAGTCCACTTTGAACCTAACGATTCAATTCTTATTATTTTAGAAAATCCATATTAGAATTTATAAGATAATTTTTAAGTTCATGCAATAATATGGCTGTACTGTGTGCAATAGATCTTGTTGAAGAAAATCCAAAGACAATTATTTCCGTTGGTCAAAAAGCCAGAATCCCCAAAAGAGGCTTCGTTTTCTGGATGTCTTTTAGGGCTTAGACAAGATTTTTATGCGCATAGACCCTCATGGCTTCAGCAATAAACTCGGCCATTTTAGGGTGATAAGCTTCATAGTATTTTCTGAAATCAGGATGCTCACAATAGAGTTGGGCTAACCCTATATAAACATCTTTAGAAGCATTATAAAATCGCTCAATCATTTGGAAATGCTTGTGGATAAGGGCTTGGACTTCCTCTGATCGTGGGCTCAAGTCTTTCTCGATACACACTTCAAGGGCCTTATAGATATTATTGCCTTCGCGTTTGACGTCTTCCCAGTCGTGTTTATGCCAATTGATGGTTCGTTTTTTACTCTCAAGGATGAGATCTTCAGCCACAGTGCCGTAATATTTGGCAAGGAATTGCTCATATTCCTTTTGTTTTTCTAAATCAAATCCATCATAAAACTCTTTATCTTGCATGGCCTGTTCTCCTTTTAAATGTAAAATGGTTTTATCAATTGTATGGATAAGCTTTTGGGTACGATTTACGGTCTCTTCCAGAGTCTGCTTGTGGGCAGATAAGGCTCTGGCCTTGTCAAAATCGTTGCTGTTCACTATGGATTGGATATTGTTCAGATTGAATCCTAACTTTCGAAAGAATAAAATTTGCTGCAGAAGTAGCAATTGTTCTTCTTCATAGTAACGGTACCCGTTGGTGCCGTAATGAGCAGGCTTCAAGAGCCCAATCTCATCATACCAATGAAGAGTCCGTTTGCTGATTCCTGATATCTTGGCTAACATCTTTACTGTGTAAGACATACAAATCACCTCTTAGTCGGTATTTTTTAAAGATAAAGGATCACGTTGCGTTATAGTCAAGAAATTTTTTTGTTAGCATCTTACTGCAAAAAGTTGAACAAAAAGTAAAGGAAATGAGAGCAGATCTTGCCTGTTTGAACACATTTGAACATCAGAGAAAATCATGGTGACCCGTGCTTCTTTGGGACGTGTTTCCTTTACTATTAATATCTGGCATCGAATGGTTTTGAGAAAACTGTAATCTCTTAATAAAATTATTTTATGTTTTCAAATATGATATAATTGTCTGTAGGTAATATATGTTTCCAAAGGGAGGAGAATATCATGACCATGACATACATCATTATCGGGGTAGTGGTTTTTATAGTTGCTTTCTTTATTATTATCTACAATCGACTGGTTTCTTTACGACAATCAAGACGGAATGCATTTGCGGATATAGATGTTCAACTCAGATTGCGGTACGATCTGGTTCCCAATCTCGTTGAAACGGTTAAGGGTTATGCTGGTCATGAAAAAGAAATTTTTATCAAAGTCACAGAAGCACGGGCTCATGTGACGGATTCTCATTCACAAGAAGAGCGTATAAAGTCTGAAAATGACTTGTCCCAAGCCCTTGTGAATCTTTTTGCAGTTGCGGAGAATTATCCAGGGCTCAAGGCAAATGAAAATTTCAAGGAATTACAGTTGGAACTTACGGATATTGAAAATAAGATTTCTGCTGCGCGCCGGTTCTTTAACAGTTCAACGGCCGAATATAACACCTCTGTCCAACAATTTCCTGCCAGTATCATTGCTGGTATGACTGGATTTACAGTCGAGCCCTTCTTTGAGAGCACGAGTGTTGATCGCAAAACATTAGAAGAAGGGCAAAAGGTAAAGTTCTAAAAGGTGAAATCCAATGGCGATTGAAACAGTGGGAGTTCAGACAAGTCTCTGGAACAACAACTTCAAATCCATTTTTTTATTGATACTCCTGCCCGCAGTTCTTGGCGGATTAATCTGGACGATTATGATTTATCTGACAGATAATTTTGATGATGCAATGGCAGGAACCCTTATTGGATTATTGCTTGTTGGTGTTTGGTTTTTGATTGCTTTTGCTTTTCAAGAGAAACTGACGATGACTATGGCTCATGCTCACGAGATAAATCGGAAAGCATATCCAGAACTTTATAACTTGGTTGAAAACTTGAGTATTACAGCTGGCATAAAGATGCCAAAGCTCTACATGATAGATTCAGATGCTTTAAATGCTTTTGCTTCGGGCATCAGTGTTAATAATGCTGTTATCTGCGTCACCAGTGGACTCGTCCAACGCCTCGACAAAAATGAGCTTGAAGCGGTCTTGGCTCATGAAATGAGCCATATCACCCATCGAGATATGCGTCTCTTAACCATTGCAACGCTCTTTGTTGGTATTATTGCAATTATATCTCAAATAGCTTTGCGTAGCTTATTGTTTCGAAGATCATCAAATGATAAAAAAGGCATTCCATTGTTGATTATTGTCTTTATGGCTTCCATTCTTGGTTACTTTATTGCCATTTTGTCTAAGTTCGCGATCTCTCGAAAACGTGAATTTATGGCTGATGCAGGCAGTGTTGTGCTCACAAAAGATAAAGATGCGATGATTGCTGCCTTAAAAAAGGTATCAGGTAAATCTGAGGTTGCCGATGCTCCTTCCGACCTTCGTTTTATGTTATTCGATAATACAGAGTCTTACCTTGGATTATTTGATACCCATCCTTCTATAGAGAAAAGAATTAAAGCACTTGAAAAATATTAGGTGAATTAGCTCCCAAAACCGAACTTGGAAACTTTTGACCATTATGGCATGGCCATTTGAGATCTTGGCTTCCAGAAGCCATATTAACTGACCTCTGGCAATTGCTTCCAGTTTTGTGTAAACGAGGGACTTTTCCAAGACGATTTCGGCTGCCAGGAAACCTTAACCCCTTCACTTGCGAAAATAAGAGACCCTTTTCCATATCGATAATTAAGGTGATCAATGGATTTAAGAATTTCTCTTCGCCTTAGAGAATGTTCTTGTCCCTTTTTTTCTGTAAAAAGAGAGGGATTCACTTGATTTTCTGGCGAGAGGTTAAGGGCCATAACGCCCACTTTTTTGTAAGAGAGATGTTCTCTATAAACTTTCTCTAAAGCGAGGGCAGCTGCTTTGATAAGAATTGCATTATCTTGAGAAGGATAGGAAAGGGGGATGAGCTGGGTGTTACTATAAAACCTTCCTTTTTTATCAAAAGGGTTTGTGCGAACAGTAATACTGAGAAGAGAAGTTTTATGGCCTTCAATCCTTAATCGATGGGCTAAAGAACTAGCATGAAAGCTTATAGCTTCCCTCAGATCTTCAAAAGTTGTGAGGGGAATGCCAAAAGAGCGAGAGGAAATCAGGCTTTTTTTAGGAGGAGTCGTCTCTCCAATACTTAAGCAAGCCTTTCCTTTAAGTTCAAGAGCTGTTTTTGCAAGGACGATATTAAAAGCTTTTCTTATCCACCGAGGATCTGCTTGCGCTAGATCTAATGCCGTGGTCAAATTTAAGGCATTAAGTTTCTTTGACCATCGAGAGCCAATTCCCCAGATATCCTGAAGAGAAATTTGTCCCAAGAGAGTCTCTGTTTTCTCAGGTGTCAGGAGAGCATAACACCCCAAAGGGTTTTTCTTTGCTATGCTATTGGCAACTTTTGCTAAGGTTTTCGTGGGGCCAATGCCCACACTGACGGGAATTCCTGTCCATTTTTTAACTATTTTTTTGATATGGCACCCATAAGCAAAGAGTTTATTGTGGGAGAGCATGCTTAAATCTAGAAAAGCCTCATCAATAGAATAAACTTCAAGAGTAGGTGAAAACGCTTTCAAGACTTCCATCACACGAGAAGAGATATCTCCATACAGAGAAAAATTAGCAGAAAAGACGTGAACATTATGTTTTTCGACTATATCTCGAATTTTAAAGAAAGGGGCTCCCATAGGAATCCCCAGAGCTTTTGCCTCACAAGACCGAGAAATCGCACAGCCATCATTTGAAGATAGAACAATGACGGGCTTTTTTTCAAGGTGAGGCTGAAAAACTCTCTCACAGGAAACAAAAAAAGCATTGCAATCTATTAAAGCAAACATGGTGGCTATATCAAAGAATGGATGACATTGGTGACAACACCCCAGGTGGAGAAACTATCCTCCTCTGTGACAACAATATCTGGATAATCTGCATTCTCGGCACATAAAAGAACTCTATTTTTTTCTTTTTCTAATCTTTTAACGGTCATCTCTCCATTTAAAACTGCAATCACAACTTTACCATTGGTGGGGGGTAGGGAACGATCTACAATGAGCAAATCCCCAGGAAATATACCTACATTTTTCATGGAATCACCCGTCACGCGGACAAAAAAAGTGGCCGCTTTATGATGAATGAGATAGTCATTAAGGTCAAGCGATCCCTCGCTAAACTCATCGGCAGGAGAGGGAAATCCGGCTTGAACCCGAGATTCAAAAAGAGGGGAACGCAAAGCAGTAGAAACCTTTCCTGTGAAAATTTCTCCTATATCTACACGATAAAGGGCATCAAGGTTTTTGCTATTCTGAAGTTCTTGTAATTTTTGCACAAGCGGCAGTGGTAAGCGAATGGCTTTCGTAGGAATGGGACTTGGCTTTCGTCCGGCTCCTGGTTTTCTTTTACGAATTTTAGCTTGTGACATAAAAACTCTCCTTAAAAAACATAATTTAAAATCTTTTTTATATCTGTACAGAAATTAGATGCAGAAGGGAAGGGGCAAAAAGTGGTATCTGAGATTAAACTTGAATTAAAAAGAAAAAATTAATTAGCTCGGGCATGTCATCAATTGAGGGATGAGAGAAAGCGTAAGAAAAATGGTAAGGTATGAGAAAGCAAAAAAGGAGTATGGGAAAAATCTTTAAGTTTTTATCCGAAGATGCCGATGATGAATATAACATGATCAATTCAACAATTGTACGTGCCCATCAACATAGTGCAGGAGCTAAAAAAAAGCGTTATCAATGCCCAAGCTATAGGCAGGAGTAACGGCGGGTTAATCACCAAAATTTAATGCTACTTGCGATGCCTTGGGTAACCCCACGAGTTTTTATTGTGGCAGGTCTCTCATTTCATTCATCATAAATAGCTTTCGTTTGTAGTTCTTTCAAAATTTATTTCTAGGGGAAATTCCCCTGAGGGTAACTCTTAGGGAGATTTCCAGGATAGAGGGAGAGTACGATTCATGAAAAATTCTTTCAGTGGAAAAAATCCATATTAAAATACTAAGGAGAAATCAATGAGATCTAATTTAAAAAAACTATCCTTTTTGTTAATTATAGGAGGAAACTTAACACTAATTTCTAATGAGGCTTTGGGGAAAAAGGTTCTTCTTTATGCAGAAACACCACTTGGTTCATATGAAGACAGAGGAACTCCTTTTGTTAAGTCTCTGCCAAAAGAGTGCTTCTTATCAGAACTTCCAGTTAAAGACCAGGGCCCTGTAGGAACATGTACCAGTTTTACGGTGAGTGGTTGTTATAAACAGAGTAATCTAGGCTGGCGTAAAGAAATTTCTGAAGCGGAATTTACAATTTTAGCCGAGACACATATTGACGATTGTCATGCAGGGTTAAACTTAGGAAACGCTTTAAGATTTGCTCAACAGATGGGATTTTTAGAGGAACCTAGGCTTCCTTATTCACGATTTGTAGAATACGTTGCACAACAAAATGGAATAAGACCATATCAATATGGATGGGAAGACAAATTAAAAGCGCTGAGTACTGTAAGTGCTATAAGCGTATGTATGAAAGATGATGATGCAACGCGGGCTTATAACACAACGATGAGAACAATAGGAGCCTCTTGTGGATTGAATGGAACTTATGAAAATGACGTAAGTCCTTTTCGTATAGGCCAACTTTATCCCTTACATCATGTTTCCAGAAAATCTTTGAGAAAGGCGGAATTTCTTTCTCTTTCTCGATCTACAAAGCCATTGAAACAAAAAAGGGGAAGCATTGGAATACCAGCTAACGCAAATATTGATAAAGTTAAACACGCTCTTGCTGCTGGATATTCAATTGCAGCCGCCGCAGATGTGTTCGACAATTGTTGGATGCCACCTAAGGAGTCAAACCATCAAATTAGATTGCCAAGGATGGGGGATAGATTACAAGCATCGCACGCTTTTATGATTACCGGTTATGATGATATTCAAGCATGCTTCAGAATTAAAAATAGTTGGGGTATTGGCTGGGGTGATAATGGATATGCCTGGCTTCCTTATGAGTATGTGAGAAAGTATGCAACTGAACTTATCGCAGTTGGGAAATAAGTCCTAAGGTATGTGCTCTTAGAGACAAGAATCTCTTTAAAAACAGGTTATTTGTCCAGTTCTTAATTTTAGCTAAGAAGGAGCTGGACAATGATCTTAATAGTTTTGAACTCAAGTTCAGCTGAGATCCTTGCTTATTAATAAGATAAATTAGTCCTTACACAACTCTTAGCAATGGTTTTTGAGAAAACAGAGAGCAGTGATGTTTCTTATTTTTCTAAATCAAAATAGCGCTTCTCTTTATTTTCAATTCTTGATATTTT
>JALEGO010000769.1 GCA_022763165.1 Flavobacteriales bacterium | reverse complement strand
GATCCGCCCTTTCATACTGAGCTGTATCATCATTGACAATTGTGGCCTGCCAAGCATCTAAATCTCCTTGATATTCTGGATTTTTTTCTAAAAATTCAAACAAAGTAGTACTTTGCTGATGATTCAAATTACCCTCAACGTAATCAAAAAGAACTTCTTCAATATTTGTGTGATCAACTCTCATCCTATCCAGCCATTTGATATATATTCTGTAACATTTGCTTCATCTTCTTTCTTGCTCTGAATAAGTAGACTTTCACTTGTGATGGGTTTAAAGACAAAATCTCGCCTATGTCATCATATGAATATCCCTCTAAATCTCTGAGCAGAATGATAGATTTTTGAAGTTGTGGCAATCGTTTCAGGCCTTGATCCAAGAGATCTCTTAAATCATAGCGGTTATTGTTATGATAGGGTTCTTTATGCGGGGTGTTTTCTAAACTTGAGGATCTTTTTTCTTTTTTGAGTTCGTTGAGCAAAGTGTTGTGAGCCGTGACAAAGAGCCAAGATTTACACTTCTCAAAAAAAACTTTTTCTCTATTTTCCCAAAGCTTCATATACGCAGTTTGAACGATATCTTCAGATAAGTTCTGATTACCACAGGACTTCATCACAAACCGAAAAACGTTTTGTGACCATTGGCGAACAGCATCGTTATATTCCTTCTCAGTCAAAATGCGAAAATTGAAATTAAACCAAACAAAACAATTGAGAATGCGGTCCCAATTGCTTTGTTTTTGGTTAAATCATTCCTTAATATACGTATAACATTTTGAAACAACTAAAAGTTACACCGCCCTAAAATTTTTTTTGTTTTTATCTTTTCTGCCATGATTACCTTGAAGTTCCGAATGCTAAGAGAGTTTCGAAGACACTTCAGAATCTACTTTATTGTAAGTACTCTGATGGTCATGTTATTTACCATGGTAATCGTCCACTTTGGAGAGACGCGCACTGTTGCAAAATACAACCTGGAAGTCATTGATGACTTTGGCCCATGGAAGTTCTCTATCATTTTAGCGGTCATGGTTTCATTTATAATGGCGACTCTTTCTTCTTTGCTTGACATCCTTGTTCTTCGCAAAATCTTTAAGCGCAGGGCTTTATGGGTGCATCTATTGGTGAACTTACTGGGCCAAGGATTAATGATTTATTTCATAATGGACATAGCAGATCGCTTACTTGTTTTTCTGTTGGAATCAATCGCTGAAGGTAAAGTTGAACAATTGTCTGTTGTAAGTCAAGAGTCTAGGATTATCATACTTACACTAATCATTCTTTTAGGAAAAATATTCATAGAACTTGATAAGAAGTTAGGCCCAGGCGTTATGATCAGAATGCTTTCAGGAAGGTTCTATAAACCCCGTGAGGTGGAGCGTATTTTTATGTTTGTGGATTTGAAAGACGCCACTCCTTTAGCCGTAAAAATGGGTAACCTCCAGTTTAGTAAAATGATTCAAGATTGCTTTCATGATTTTTCCATTGTAAGCACATATGGCGCTGATATCTATCAATATGTTGGAGACGAAGCTGTAATCAGCTGGAAATATAAAATCGGATTCAAAAATGATAATTTTTTGTACTCCTTTTTTGCCTTTAGTGATTTATTAGAAAAGAGGAAAGACTATTACATGAAACACTACGGATTATTACCCTACTTCAAGGCGGGTGCAAATGCTGGAAAAGTTATTGTAACAGAGGTTGGAGATATCAAACAGGAACTCTCTTATCATGGAGACACTTTGAATACGGCCGCCAGAATACAGGGGAAATGCAATGCCTTTGGCGCCCAACTGCTTATACCCCAAATCCTTTACGATAAAGTTAAAAACAACAAGGATTTCCAGTTTGAAAAAGTCGGAAGTGTGGCGCTAAAAGGCAAAGAGGAACAATCAACTTTATACAAAGTCTCAAGGTAGCATCGCTAAATTTTTGTTAAGCTCATTGAATTGAAAGTATTATAAAAGAAAATAGTTGATATTTGGTTAAAACTATTTTGATGAATACTATGAAAACCACTCAAAACGCATTGTTGATCTTCTTACTATTTTCCTTTTCTATGGCCTTCGCACAAGAGCCAATTGTAATTAAAGTCACAGAGGGAACAGAGGTGCTTGGGGGTAAAACAAACAATGCAATGACTGTTACTATATATGAGGCTACGGTAAAAGAGGTTGAAAAAGCCTTTAAAGCGGAACTCAAAAAGAATAAGGCCAAAGTATCTGTAAAAAAAGAAATTTTTGGGGACAATGCAGCTTTTTCTTCACTAGGTGATAACACAGTGGATGTCTATGCGAAAGTTGTTGACAAAGGAGATAAAAAGTGTGACTTACAGGTAGCTGTAGACCTTGGAGGTGCTTTTATGTCATCCAAAGAACATAAAACCAAATATGATGCTTTCCGAAATTATCTATATGGTTTTGCTGTCAGTACCACAAAGGAGGCAATTGCTGGTCAAACCAAAGAGGCCGAAAAGCTTCAAGGAACAATGGAGAAAGACCTTGAGAAACTCAAATCAGAAAAAGAAGATCTCGAGAAGTTAATCAAGGATTGCGAAGCGAAAATTGAGCAAGCCAAGAAGGATATTGAAACAAACAAAGAAAATCAAACGAAAAAAGGGAAAGATATTGAAAAACAAAAGGAAGTAGTATCAGCCCTTCAAGCGCGTGAGAAGGCTGTGAAATAACTTATTCATTTATCGGTACGGTAAATTTATTCTCAAGCAACTTGTTCATTGTTGCTTCAATATTTAATGCCTTTATCAAAAAAATTACGCCTTCTATAAAACAAACAACTTCATAGATCAACTTGGATAGTTTCCTTCTGAAATAATGCCTTCCTTTGGGTAGTTCGGATTTTAAGTATCTCTTAAAAGAAGATCAGTTTGTTGTTTGTTCGGCTAGAGAATAGCTAATAAAAAAAGGCCCTCCAAGGGCCCTTTTTTGTTTTATACATTCTTGCTCTAAAAGTAGATCAGATTACTTTCTTCCATTTAGCCATGAGCCCAATAAACTCATGCCCATAGAAGCAACATCATCAACAACACTACCATCATTGTCAGAATCCAAGAGACTTTCAATCAAACTCATATTTTTTGGATCTGATTGTTTCACCTCTGATGTACTCTGGTTCAGCCAAGAAG
>JALEGO010000768.1 GCA_022763165.1 Flavobacteriales bacterium | reverse complement strand
GCTATACCCCCAATATTCATGAGTATTTCGGGCGTAGCAATAAATACAGCCATGTTCACAGCCTTGATATGGGTTCATTGAATAAACAAACCCAAGGTCTGGACTATCAACTTTATTAACAATGGTTTTTGGATGTACTTCTAAATACTTTGTTTTTGAAGATTCTACATCCTCATTAATAATGTGAAGGTGCTCCAAGTATTCATTATCATAATCATGTTGATGTTTTTCAAACTTGTTTGTAGGGTTGAACTGAGCTCCTCTCCCCTTTATGTAGTTGAATTTTCTTTGAGCTTCACTCATATTATTGTTTTACTCTTTTATTTACATGTGTAACTAGTGTAAATAGTACATTCTCAAATGACTGTTCGATTTCAGTGGCATTAAATGAAATTCTTTTGATTCCTTTTAGCTTAAGGTTTTTGTCTTTAAGTGATTCTTTTAAATCAAAAGGATTGTTATTAGTTCTTTTTATATCTATGCTCAATTTTAATGCTTCGCAATAGAAATCTACTCTATGTTTTCCTAGCTTTTCATTCTTGCTGAAATTATAGCCCATTATTTGATTGTTTTTAAGATAATTAGAAATAATTTTCTTACCACCTTCTTTTTTAACAGCAATGGGCATTGCTTTTTGATAAAATGGATGCAATGGCTGGGAACCGAAATCTATTCTTGTTTGATAATTCATTTTGTTTTCTTTTATTTATTGTCTTCTATTAGCTAATAGCATAGGTGCTTGACCATTAAAAGGATTCATCCTACCTATAGTTTTAGCATCTAAGCCTGAAGCTCTCATTACAGATCTATCTCCAAACCTTATTCTCATTTTATCCATGGCTTGGTATAGTTCAATAATTTTTTCACTGTCTTCAAATAAGTTAATTTGATAGCCTCCACCTACTAAGTGACTGTACCTTACACCAATTAACCTGACTAGCAACCTTTTTTGGTACAGCTGTTTAAACATTTCTAAGACTCTTGGGATGAGTTTATGGTCAGCTGATGTGTATGGAATTCTTTTTTGAAGTGTGTAAGTATTAAAATCTGAATATCTAATCTTAACGGTAACACAGCCTGTTAATTTATCGCCCCTTCTCAATTGGAATGCTAAATTTTCAGCCATTGCAATATAAATTCCTTTTAACTTCTCTACATCAATCGTGTCTCTATCAAATGTTCTTTCTGTAGAAATTGATTTTCTTTCATGAAAAGGAATAACTGGAGCATGATCAATGCCATTAGCTTTTTTCCATAGAGAAACACCATTTTTACCTAAAGCGCTTTCCATTACTTCTACTGGTATCTCTTGCATGGTTTTAATCAGACGAATTCCAAGGTTTCTTAATGTTTGATAAGTTTTATCGCCTACCATTGGGATCTTTTTAATTGACAATGGCGCTAAAAAGCTTTTTTCCTCTCCTTGACTGACTTGTATCTTGTTATTTGGCTTAGCTTCATTTGTTGCCACTTTGGAAACAGTTTTATTTGTGGAAAGTCCAAATGATATGGGCAAGCCTGTTTCCTTTATGATCTTTTTTCTAAGCTCAACGGCTAACTTCATACATCCAAAAAAACGGTCCATTCCTGTTAAATCAGCATAGAACTCATCAATGGAAGTTTTTTCAAAAAGCGGAACTTCTTCTCTAATAATTTCAGTGACTTGGTCTGAGTATTTAGAATAAATGCCACTATTTCCTCTGATAATAATTGCTTCCGGACATAATTGTTTTGCCATTTTCATTGGCATAGCAGAGTGAATTCCGAAACTTCTTGCCTCATAACTACAAGAAGCTACTACTCCTCGATCTGTAACACCTCCGATAAGAATAGGTTTATTATTTAGCTTACTATCTAATAATCGCTCGCAGGAAACGAAAAATGTATCTAAATCCATATGAATGATTGCATTCATATTGCTAATATAATTAGAATTCTAAAATTAATTGATAAGGAATTCTATTTTTTTTGGAATTTATTTCTGAAATAATTATTAAATATTTGAAATAAAGGCATTTATATAATTCTAATAAAATTAGAATTCTTATATGGATTGATGAAAGAGAAATGCATGAAAAGAAAAAAGTCCGATAATATCGGACTCCTTCACTTATAAACCTCAAAAACCTTACTATGTCTGTTTCCCTATACGGGAATTCATTAAAAAGGTTACAATTTTTAAAAAATTAATTTCTTCCTTTTTCAGTTGGATATAATTCGAAAACAGGATCACTTTGGTAATATTCTTTGGAGTTAACGTCTAAAGCAGTGAGGCAACCTTTAAAGCCAGCTCCTGTATCTACATTCCAGAGACTATGCGCTTGAATGGGAACATTTACACCATAATTGGTAGTTGGTGTATGTCCAATAAAAATTTCGTTGTAATGCTTAAAGCGCGATGGATAAAACTTAGAATCTTCAGGAATAGGGTCATTTTTCATCGCCAGAGCCATCTCCCAAAGCGTTCGATCCCAACAATAGTTTGAGGGATAAACTTCTTTAGCAACACCATGCATAGAGGTAAACCCAGCATGAATGAATAATCTATTTTGCTCATCAATAAAATAAGGTTTCATCATTCCAAAGAAATCCAGATGTTCCTTCTTTTTTGATATAGAATAACCATCGTAACTTTCTATGGTTTGTTTCCCTCCATGATCCAACCATAGATCACCTTCAGTTCCATCTCTTAACCAATCTTCGCAAAAATAATCATGATTCCCTTTGATGAAAATACAATTAACGTTATCTGAAAGACGCATTAAACAATCAATTGTTTGAGCCGACTCACTCCAACCATCAACATAATCCCCCAAAAAAATTAAAGTATCTTTGCGCTGCAACAACAATTTTCCAATCAATTGATCAAGAGCTCTATATCCACCATGAATATCACCTATACAATATGTTCTACCTTTTTTCAACAGAAATTGCTTCGTGACCTAACAAGCCTTAAATTTGTACTAGTTTAAACATAAAAATGAAAATATTACAAATTATTGTAATTGTTCTAATCTCTACACTCTCTAATGCACAAGTTAACATTTCTAATACTGGAGCTTATGGTAATCCAAGTTATTTAGTAAATAATGTTTTGGCAGGAACAGGTGTCACAGCTTCGAATATCACATTTACAGGAAATAATGCTCAAATTGGATTTTTCGACTCAGGTTTAAATGGATTACCAAATTTGGGTTTGGATTCTGGTATTGTTATCTCGAGTGGAGACGTATTAGATATTGCCCCTGGAGGAAACCAGCCGGATCAGGGGCAGTACAATGCTCCTGGTGATACGAATCTATTGTCTGTTGCAAAATCAGTTACGAGTAATCCAAATGCCGGTTTTATTACAGACACATATGATGCAGCCGCTTTAGAATTTGATTTTATTCCTGTAGGAGACACTGTAAGATTCGAATTTGTGTTCGCTTCAGAAGAATACACAACTTATATCAACACCCAATTTAATGATGTGTTTGCGTTTTTTTTAAGTGGACCTGGCATTACTGGACCATATGAATCTCCAACCAGTTTTCCAGGAGGAGCAAAAAATGTAGCCTTAGTTCCGGGAACTTCTTCACCTATAACAATAAGCACCATTTACAATGATCCCGCTCAAACTCCAACACAATCTAATGGCCAATATTATGTGAGTAATTTTTTCGAGCAGAATAATGACTTCAATGGATTTACAACCGTATTGGTTGCCCAAAGCGCTGTTCAATGCGGCCAGCTTTACCATTTCAAGTTTGCTATAGCTGATTGTGGGGATGATTATTTAGATACTGGTGTTTTTCTTAAGGCTAATAGTCTTACTTCAAGCGGCATTAGAATATCAGTTACAACTCCATTTCCTGATAGTACTATTGTTGAGGGATGTGGGGATGCTATAGTGAAATTTGAAAGAAGTGATACAATCAATAACGACACCTTGCATTTAAATTTTTCTGGAACTGCAAACTCTTCCGATTATGATGGACTGCCTAATCCAATAATTTTCCCAAAAGATTCTACTTCTATCGCCTATGCTTTGAGTGCCGAATTAGATGATGAATCTGAAAGCACAGAAACCCTGCAGATAGAAATCACTGGTATTATGGGGTGTAATGGAACTTCGCTCAAAATTGAAAATTATGAAGAAATGAGCGTAATTGTCAGTGACAGTATTAATATATGTTCTCAAGCGGGAGAGAAAGGAACTGTTTCATTTTCTTTAGATGGTGGAAAAGAACCCTTTAATTATGAATGGGAAGATATAGTGAATGGAGGTTTTTTTACTGCTGACAATGAAAGCT
>JALEGO010000767.1 GCA_022763165.1 Flavobacteriales bacterium | reverse complement strand
TACTAAGGAAGCTGTTTTCAAATAAGTCATTATAATTCTGTATTTTTTTCAGGGGTGCAGTACCTGATACATGCCAATTAGAATTTCCTGCGCTCAATAGTGTCAATTCGTTTCGAACATGCAACTTTAAGCATGGGATGCCAAAAGCTTCAATTTGAGGTTGGAATGGACCGTTGGCTGTGTCAACAGTGATAAAAGATATGGCATTGTTTGAGCTACTATCAATAATTGATATTGATTTTCCTTTGATTTCTTTTGAGACTTTCGGTAGGGATAGATTCAACTGTTTGCCAGATGTGTCATTTTTAATCAAAATGGTGTAAGAAGCATATTTGATTAAAGAATCTAAAGGAAGTGTATAATGGTCATCAATGATTTCGAATTTGTGATTCAATGAATCAGCATTTGTGCCAGGCGGTCCTTGCGGACCTGCAGGTCCTTGAAGACCGGTTGGACCAACAGGTCCTGTTAAGCCCATTTGACCTTGTGGGCCAGGAGGTCCTTGTACTCCGGCTGGTCCAGGAATTCCAGGAGGTCCTGGTAAGCCTTGAGGCCCCTGAGGTCCAGGCATTCCTGCCAATTCAACCCATTTCGATCCATCCCAGAACCAAAAAGTATTGCTTGGGTTTAAGAAAATAAGTAGACTTTGAGCCGGATTGTTGACCAAGTTTGTATCAGATACCCTGGGGATAAGTATTCCGCGATCTGTATCGAAAATGTCTAATGTTGCTGAAGGGTGTGGGGTGATTGTTCCAATGCCTACATTATCTTGGGTAAAAGATTGGCCCGCAATAAATAGGATCAAAATTGAGAGAGTGAAAAATTTATATACAAACTCCTCAAAACTTTCCCGTTTGTGTATTTGCATCCCCTTTCTTGTTGCGCTAATCGAAATTTTTAGTCTAGTTGGTTTCAATGATAGGGTTTGCTAAAAGGCACTTCACTTGGTAGCAAATAAAAACTAGAATTAGGGATTACCCATTGTGTTTTTGATGGAGGGGCTTTTTGAGTTTATGGAAGGGGAGTGTTCTTTTATGAAAAAAAGAACTCCAAAACATTTTGAAAGAGAAGATTGGCTGAATAGACACATTCTGAGAACCTAACCTATCATAGTTTGAATGGCTTTTTTAAGGTCAACATATTCGGGTTCCCAGTTCAACTCCTTCCTTAATTTTTTAGCCGAACAAACAAAAGAGTGATCTGCCGTTAAAATTTGATAATTCAGGGCATTTTGGAAATTTCGCAGTTGTTTTGAACCTATAAACTTATAAGCAGTAGTCACTACTGTCAAGATCATATTGGCAAAGCCTTTAGGAATATGTATCATTCTTATTCTCTTGTTCATGAGTTCAGCAGCGACCTGTATGATTTCTTTCTGATTGGCTTCTAAATCTGAGCTTAAAAAATAGATCTCATTGAGCTGGTTTACATTGTCTGTAACTTTAACAATAGCGTTAACAACATCATCTACGTGAACGAAACTGATCTTATTCTTTTGGGACCCTTTGACAATAAACCCGAAACCTGAGCTTACCAATTTTATTAATTGTTTTGAAGTCGGATTGTTATTTCCGAATACTGCTGTAGTCCTAAGTATAGTATAGTCTAAACCACTTCGGATGATTAAATTTTCAGATTCTATTTTTGATCTTCCGTAGGAAGTGTTTGGTTTTGGGGTATGTTTTTCGTCAATGATACCTTTTCCGGATGGCCCAGCTGCCATAAGAGATGAAGTGTAAATGATATGTGGCTTTTTCTTCCATAAAGAAATTGACTTCAATAGATTTTTGGTGGCGATAACATTAAGTTCTGAAAACCCACGAATGTTTGCCAAATGAATAACCACATCATATTCTTTATCGGTTATACAACTATCCAAATCCAAAAGATTTCCTGGAATGAATTCATGGATATGTTCTTTTATATGCGCAACATATTCTTCCGGAAATTTGAACGCTGATATTTCATGACCAGCGAGGCTCAGTTTATTACATAAATAAGCACCGATATATCCGGTGGCACCAGTAACAAGAATTTTCATATATATTCGAATTTGCTCAGCCAAGAATACCAAGCTTTTCCTCTCTTTTTTGATTTATCAAAGTACAACCAATGTCCACCAGGCACTTTTGTGGTATGTTCAATTTTCCAATTTTGAATCAGTTGCTCAATTTTTCGAGGAGGGGTTATCAGATCTTCAGTGTGATAGAGCACATGGATTGCATCTTTAGACACCCTAGGCTCATGCTGTAGGGGTGAAACTAGGTTTACAGCGCGGTCAATGAGTTCTTGATCATGACTTGTGGTTTTGAATGGCATATTGGCTTTCGAAAGGCTTAAATGATTGGTGAAATCAATAGCTGGTTGAGAGGCGAAAATGAATTCGGGTATTTTCGTTTGTGTTGCTATGTTGAGTGCAGTGAACCCACCTAAACTTGCTCCAACAATTCCAATTTTTTCAAAGCCTAATGAACGCAAAGCACTTAATGTTTTTATCCCGTCAAATACAGCCTGTCTGGCGGCCTCAATGCTAAAAGGTATATTGCCTGGATTTAAAAAGAATTGCTTGAAGTTGCTTCTGGACCTTAGACCATGGTGCGGTTGGATCATAAGTGCTACGTTCAATCCTTTTTTGAGCAATGATTCAATTTTAAACATTTTGTAGGAGGTCTTAATGCTTCCCATTTTTAATCCATGAATGCAAAGCACCATTGGTTTTCTAGGATTTTGTATCCAAGTGTTAAGATAAACGTGTGCATTTTGAAAATGCGCATCGTACTCGTTTTGCATCTTTGGATGCAGCGTGTCATAATTACTGAAGAAAGAATACAATGTACTTTTTACATTTCCATTGGATTCGGAAGATATTTCTAAAGGAGTGACAGGATCATTGCTGAGATCCTCATATGGCCCCTTATGTCTGGCATAAAACTCTAATAAATCCCTATATTCTTGATGAGAACAATTCCTTCCTTTTTCTAATATCGGAATACTTAAGAGGATTTGATCAGGCAACTTCGATATTGCTTTTCTCATGATATTGTGGTTTTGAATTATTAGACTTTGAGTCGAACGTGTCATGTGTCACACCCGTTTGTTCTAATTCTTTTTTTCTTACTCTATGTGTTGAGGTTTTTGGGATTTCTTCGAGGAATCTGATGTATCTTGGACGTGCATATTTGGCCAGTTTGTCAGAAGTCCATTCAAAGAGACTATCAGCGGTCAACTTTTCACCCTTCTTAAGCCTAACTGAAACCATAATATCATCTTCAGCTAAATCACTAGGAACAGGATACGCTGCACACTCTAAAATCTTTGGATGTTTGTTGATGACTTGTTCTACTTCGTAGGCAGAAACATTTTCACCGCCAACACGCATACTTTCTGTTTTCCTGCCAACAAAATAATAGAACCCCTTTTGGTCTTGATAAACTGTATCTCCAGTATATAAGTAACCATCTCGATTTTTGGAGCTGGTAGCGTCTGTATTATTGTGAAATTTGACAAGATCTTTTTTCTTTAACTTGAAAATCAACTCGCCATGACAGCCTTTTTCCACTTCTTGGCCGTTCTCATCGATAACCTTGGCTTTTGTTCCAGGAGCAGGTTTTCCAAAGCTTCCGACTGGAGCATTTCCTAAATTGGCTATGCTGTAACCTGGTGCATCAACAGCCCCGTAAGCTTCATAAATGGTTACTCCAAACCTTTTCTCAAAAGCGACCCAAACATTAGCAGGACAGGCTGACGATAGAACCATTCTTACCTTATGATTTTGATCATTTTGAGGTTCTTGTTTCATCAATATCGGAATAATGGCTCCAAGGGCATTAAAGCTGGTGATGTCATATTTTCTGACATCGTCCCAAAATCGAGATGCGCTGAATTTTTTTGCGATGACCAT
>JALEGO010000012.1 GCA_022763165.1 Flavobacteriales bacterium | reverse complement strand
AATTGCCAAGAGGTATTTATTATTTCAGATTATTGGTTTCAAATCAATATATGATAAGTAAAAAGCTTGTTTTGAATTAGTTTCAGAGCAGGTTATTAATTTCTAGTTTGGCTTAAGCCCCATTTTGGGGCTTTTTTATCAATAATAATCCTGATTGTCCTTGAAGATTGCTGGCTCTCCAATGTAATGCGTCAGAATCTGTGATTCAAAATACCCTAAGGCCTTTGCCCTTAGATGTTTTTTTTGTGCTTTCCTAAACCGTTCGTTTTCCCCGTGAAAAACATAGTAACTGTGAGCATCTTTTGTAAGAAATAATTTTTGGTGCCCAAACTTTTTAGCAATGTCATTCATCATTTCTTGAGTGAGTTGATCGATTGCAAATGAGGTGACATACACGTAGTATTTTTCGGTTTGTTTTTCTATTGGCCGAGCATTTAGGTTGTAAGAAACACTGATTTGAAGACTGTTGTGATTTGTTATAGTACTTTGTCTGTTCTCTTCTATGGCGTCAATTTCGACTTTGTTTTCATGAGCTTCAACTACTTTATAACTCCATTTATCAAATGCCCTTTGATTGGTAAACCCCTTTAAGCTTTGATAATTCTGCATATATAGAATTTGTAAGGCGATAGCATGAGTAATGTTGAATTGATAGCCAATTCCAATGCTTGAAATCAGAGTTGTTTCTTTGAATTTTTCGTCTTCCATGACTTTGTAGCACCCACAACTGTCCTTGCCTGAAATGAAAGCCCGAGCTTTGTAACTTGAAAGCCCAAACGAACCTCTTGTAAAAAGAGTTCCTCGTTTGTTTTCATGAATTTTCAGGTCTCCGAATAGGGCATAATTACTGAATTTGGAAGTTTTCTCGAAAGTCATTTCCCTTTCGGTGTTTGGGATGTCTTCTTTAATGGATTTTGCAAGGGGAGTGGTATTTAAGGAGAAGCCAAAGTTCAATATTGTAGGTTTTTGGGGCTGAAATGTAACATCAAAATGATAACCCGTTTTTGGATTGCTCCAGATATCGAGTAGACCTTGATCATCTCTATTTTGAGAAAACGTTCTTGGGAATATTCTTTTTATGCCCGCACTGACTGATAATGGTAAGTAGGTCGGGCTTGACTTTTGTCCATCCCAATCATAGGTCTCGTCTCCACAGTCCAAATCGATATCAATATCACTAGACGAAGAACATTGACCAAATGAATTTGAGTAAATAATTGGGAAGAAAACTAGGAAAAATAGGGTTGTTCTAATGTTAAGGCGTAGATGTTTTTTCATACTGCATTCACAGCAAATATCATGCCTAATAACAAATGAGACAAAGCTTTATCGAAGGAGCGTAAAGTGCCCCCAGGTTGTGACAGCAGCCTTCTGTGTGCATTCATTACTAAAACGCATTCGATATACATAAACACCCAACTGAGGTTCTGCACCAGTTTCCATTATCCCATCCCATCCATCATTGATGTCTTCCGTATAGAATACTTGATCCCCCCATCGGTTAAAGATGGTAAACTCATAAATATCCAAGCCTATGGCTACCGGTTTAAACTTTTCGTTTAACAAATCTCCATCCGGAGTGAATGCATTAGGGACATATATGGCATTAGATGACCTTGCCTCTATAATAACGTATAAACCTTCATGATAACAGCCATATTGATCTGTAACTGCAAACCCATACTCTCCAGGTTCTGACGTAAATATTCGTTTATCAGTTGCGCCATGATTCCACCTATATGATGCATTCTCAACTGGAATATCTAAACTTATTCCTTGACCTAAATAGCACTGTTCAACAGTCTCACCAAGTTCATAGTCCGGAGCATAATCGACAAATATGGTGTCATAAGCTTCACAAATAGAATCGTAAACCTTCACCCAGTACGTTCCTTCATTTTTCACCACTATGGTAGGGACAGAATCGCCTGTTGACCAGACAAAATCATATGCTAAAGTATTCGCATCTGTTTTTACCAAAGCACTATCATCTTGACATAATGTTGGTGGGGCTATAGCATTAAAATTAATTCCTGGTTGAATAACGACAGTCTGTGAAACAGTATCAGAATATTGACATACAGTGTCTTCAGCGATCAGAGTAATCGTGTAAGTCCCTGCTCCGAAATACTGATAGGTAACATCCGTTGAGTCAGTATAAATAGTTCCATCGCCCATATCCCACTCATAAATAACATTGATGCTATCGCCTGTGCTGTTGTTTTCTCCAACCAATCGAAGTTTCTTACAGTCAGGGTCTTGTATCAAATCGAATGCTGCAACAACAGGGGTGCTAGTACCAACTGTGATCACTACGGTAGCTGTATCTGCGATATTACAGGTGCTTGAATCAATTACAATTAATGATGTAGTGAATTGACCTGTGATGGTGAAAGTGTGAATAGGGTTGAGGTTGTTGACCACTGGAACGGAACCATCACCAAAGAGCCAAATATTCTGAGAGAGTGGTCCTGTACCAGTGCTAGTATCTTGAAAATTTACGGCCAGAGGAACGCAGCCTTGCGTAGGTGTGGCAGTAAGACCAGCAATGATATTCCCGGGGATGTCTATCAGTTTGGTAAGTGTATCTGAAAACCCGCATACAGTATCAACCACAATAAGTGTAACATTATAGGAGCCGGTTGAGGCATAAGGGTATTCAAAAATGATACTGTCGTTGAATGTTGTCCCATCGCCCATATACCATTCATAAAGCATATTTGCTGTGCTGTTATTTGTAATGTGAACGGCTTGATTGAGACAAACGACACTATCATCAAATAAAGCAGTTACTGGAGTGCCCGGATTCACTAAAATTTGAATGGAAAGTGTGTCTTTTATATTGCAAGTGCCGTTGTTTGTGGCTATCAGAGTAGCATCAAACAGACCTGCTGATGTATAAGTATGTGCTGGACTATTTGTAGTATTGATAGGAGACCCATCTCCAAAATCCCATTCATACGAGATTCCGTTGGTACTAGTATTAATAAAATTAACAGTATGCGGGACACAGCCTGAAGTAGATGGCGCAGCATTAAAATCCGCTAAGACGGCTGATTGAATGGTTACATTCTTTGAAACTGTATCCGCTGAATTACAAACCGTATCACTTACAATTAACTCAATTGTATAGGTGCCTGGAGTGTAGTTGTGGATAAAGTTGATACTATCAGTGAATGTTGTTCCATCTCCCATATCCCATTGATAAAATAATCCGACTGTTGAAGTGTTGTTTAAGAAAACCTGTTGGTTGACACAATCAACAGAATCCGTAAATCCAGCATTAGCTGGAGTGGGGCTTCCAACAACGACTTGCTCATAAAGTGTGTCTCTAATGATACAACTTGAAGAATCAATAGCAATGAGCATGACATCAAATACTCCTGGAGTGGTATAAGTATGGGTTGGTTGAAAGGTAAAGTCCAATGGAGATCCATCTCCGAAATCCCATATATAATCAGTTCCAGTACTATTATTGGTAAAATTGACGGTTAATGGGGCACAACCGACTGCACTGGGGCTTATGGTAAAGTCTGCAAGTAGTGTTTGAACATTAAAGTCAATTTTGAAAACACCAATGTCATAACTAAATCCACCTGGATATGAAGATGAATAGGCTCCCGGGGTGGTATTGAAACCGTTATCTGTGCAGACCGATTGATAAACGATGCCCTGTGGGTCGAAACGACTTGTTCCACCATCCACATGATCGTCTATTCCTCCGTAATAAGTTGCAAAATTTAAGGCTGTGGCATCAGGTTCTAAAACAGCCAAATAGAAACTTCCTGTCGTTTGAAATGCACCTGGAGAAGTTGGCAATGACTGATCAGTATTGAATCCTGAGAAGTAAATATAGCCACATTGATCAACCATAAATGCAGTTGGAGACATCAAGCCAGGAACGGATCCAGGCCAAGTTGTGCCACCAGTACCTCCAATGAGCGTAGAAACAAGAAGGGTCGATAGTGTTGGGTCAAATTTGGATACAAATTGCTTGCTATTGGGATGAGTATATACGCCCGCTGTGGTTGGGACGTTTGCACCTACCGTCTGCCCAAATATGTAAACGTCTCCCTTGATATCCAAATCGATAAAAAAAGATTGCTCCATGTCATTCGCCCCAAAATATGTGCTATTTAATATATTGGATCCTGAAGGGTCAATTTTGAGGATAAAAGCATCATGTGAGCCTCCTTGAAAGGAGGTTTGGTAGCCATTGGCGGTATAAAAGCCATCTCCTACTGTACCGGTAACGTAAACATTCCCAGCACCGTCAAATCGGATGCCTAAGCCAGCATCATCCATAGTTCCTCCGAAATAGGTAGACCACAACAATGACGAAAGATTTGAATTCATTTTGAAAAACACAGCGTCTTGAGAGCCGCCTAAGGTACTTTGTGGAGCTCCAGCTGTAACCGGAAAGTCGCTTGATTTGGTAAAACAGGCAACAAAAATATCTCCAGAGGCATCTACTAAAATTTCGCCTCTACCATCATCTCCATAGTTGGCCCATATTTGATTCGCACCATCTTCATCACTTCCACCAATGAAGGAAGATCCTATTAGTGACGTCCCAGTGCTGTTGAAGTGGGTAATAACAATATCACTTATGGATGAGAATCCTCCCCCAAGAGAACTTTGATATGCAGAAGCCGTGACAGGATAATCTGTTGATCCTGTTGACCCTAGGACATGTAGTTCACCATTTCTTACGAACATGCTGTGAGGAGCATCCGCATCAGAACCTCCCAAATAAGTCGCATAAATAAGTGTAGTTGCGTCAGGGCTAAGTTTGCTAATGGCCATATCAACCCAGAGTCCATTAAAGGTTACCTGAAAGGCTCCGGGGGTTGTAGGATATCCCACATCGAATGACCGGGCACCAGTATAAATATTTCCTTGGTTGTCAAAAGTTGAGGTGTGTCCATAATTTTCACCATTTGTTCCACTTCCGGATAATGTAGCACCCTCTAAAGTTGGATCAATGATCAATTCCAGACTTTTGTCATACCCATTCGGAAATTGGAACTGTACCTTCCCATCGTTTAGACTATACAGACAAGCTATCTCAACCCTTTGGCCGTTGATTACTTGGTAGGCATATGGTTTTTGTTCAAAGAAATTGCCAATAGATGTTGTCAAGGCGAGTTGCCCTTTATCGTTAATACTTAAACGGTCTAATCCATTATATTTTAACGTAATTTGATCAACATTGGCAAAAGGTTCGACTATAAAGTCGTACTTGAAATTTCCTTGTGAGCTATGGATTTTAAGGTCAACACCCTTGTATAAGCTTTGATATTGAACTTCAAGGTATGCTGGGACTCCGGAGGCCCAGTTGCTTTTATGTCCTTTGAAATAGTTGTAGTATTCTGATACTTTTTTGTGTTT
>JALEGO010000766.1 GCA_022763165.1 Flavobacteriales bacterium | reverse complement strand
CAAGATTGTTTTCCGGACTGAGGTCAAAGTCATTTAGCGAAACGAAATAACCTATATTGTCATCACCTCTGTATAAAAGTGTTACGTCAATAGACTCAACGTTGTTTGGAAAAACAACAGTCTCATTATTAAAATAGGACCGACATTGGGCTGTACTTCCCTGACAGTCATTTTCCCATATTCTCCAGTAAAAATCCTTATCACTCATATCCACACTAGGTGAAAACACAGTAAAATGAGAATTTGGACCTTGAATGACATTAGTTTGAATAGAAACATCATTTGATCCGAGAAAGCCTGAAAAACCATGGGTTTCATTATTCAAATAATCCTTATTATCCATGGAATTATGCATTGCGAATATTTGCGATGCGGTAAAAGCTCGTTGATCGCAAGAATGTCGCATAAAATTGTTGGTGACATGGGCACCACACCAATCTTCAGATTCACTCACCCCATGAGATTGCACATCGTGACCCAAACCAAATAGGTGCCCAAATTCATGTCCCAAGGTCTTAGAAAAGTCCCCTATGCCAGTAGTTATAACATCAGAATTTCCTAAGAATGAATGATAGGCGCCATAAACAATACAGCCATCTCCTGAACCCCTTGCCTCAGCAATTCCCGAAACAGAGTTTTCATCGTTAACAGGAAACCAATCCTTATACCGTTCAATGAAAAACACGTTCACTACTCCATCTTTTTCAAACTGACCAATACGATCTGAAGCATATCTGTTATCTTGTCCATATAAGCCATTTGTTTCTAAGGGGGTCCCTTATGCGGGCCCAATTACCTTGAGAGTTCCAAAAATAAACCCCATCTTGATCTGGATCCTCAATATCCCCCGTTTGTGCCTTTAGTTCAAACTGTATTTTTGTATCTATTACTCTTGAAGGTTGAGAAATGGAATTCGTAACCTCAATATTATTTGCGTATAGAAAGTTAAGATTGTCAATAATATTCTGAGCGAATATTGCACCATTGATTTCATCAAAATTCCTCTGTCCATTTTCGTCTCGAATAAAATGCACATTGACATATACTGTTTTTAAAATGGTATTGAGGTATTCAGCACCTCTATCGCGAGTTCCAAAACTTCTTTCAATGCAGTTTTGACTGTGAACACTCACAATACTTAATAAATGAAAAAGGACTACCAAACGTATTGAGATTTTAAACATATTCGAAACAATTTAATTTTAAGACTTATTTAACCAAGTATTTAGAACACTCCCTTCCCTGATCATCTTTTACACTAAGCATGTAGAAACCACTGGTTTTAATAAAAGAATCAATATTTCTGATCCTAAAGTCTTTAGCATTGGGCTTATCTTGGTAAATAACGCCTTGATAAGGATTAAAAATCTCCACTTGATAAATATTCGAAAAGGTCTTCCCCTTATCGAAGGTCAAGTGCTCTACATCCAAGAAGGAACCTGACAGTGGATTTGGAAAAAATTCGAAATCACAGAGACTTGTAGGTGGATGGCAATACGAAGGATTAATGTCAAACACAACCTCTAAATCACAATAACCTCGAATCAGCCTTATGACGGCCTTTCTTAACTTTTTGGTAGACAAGATCTTCAGCTCATCCGTTATATAGTTGTAAGCAGCTGTTGCGTTCAATACATCGTCATTCTCATCATAAAATGTGTAACTGTCTATAGTGTAATCTGAAGAAGCATCAAGGGATATTATAATATCATCCCCTATACAAGAATGAATGACATTTGAATTAGGGAATAAAATCGATTTTTTTTCGCCATTAATTTGAAAAACTGGCGAAATTCCACAATATCCTAGAATACTTCTTCCTTTTAGGTCTTTCACAGAATAGCATTGGTCTAAAGTATCATATACATTAACCCTATATTGAAAACCAGCCCTAGACTGTTTTAAGTAGTTTGAAGTGTAACTTTGCGCAATTGTGCTATCTCTGATGACGTATGGTTCTTTAAAGTATGAATAAAACAGATAATCTTCCGAACCTGCAACATGATGTTCAACTTCTAATTCACCTCTCAGGTATTCATAGCTCTGGTCTTCATTTAAAAATTGATTGTTAAATGAAGTCCCTTCGTACGCTTCACATTCTTTTGCTTTAAAACAAAGCACTACTCTTTTGGATTGTTCTGAGTTGCTCATCATCAAAGACAGATGAAAGACTTCTCCCTTTTCTAAGTTTAATGAAAACTGTTCTGTTGAAAAAGGATGGGTCTCAGTTGGAGAATTAGGGTAATGTGCTACACTAGGGTAAAATGACACACTTAGACATTCAGGAATCCGCAAAGAATCAAGGTTCAATGTGTATTCGGTAAAAGGCGTAACTTCATAGTAGTACATTTCAAGATAATGCTCACGCCAACTAATTTGAACTGGACCAACGTCAAACGAATCTGTTCTTTGAATATTAGAGAGTCTTTGATTTTCAATAAGCACCCAATCTTCGTCAAAAGGGAGGTCATCAGAAGAATTTAAAGGACTCAATTCAATATCATCAAGACTCACGATTTTGAATAAATTACTATCCCTGTAAAAAAGAGATACATCTACATTCGAGACATGATTTGGAATGGTCACTGATGGATTGTTATAATAAGATTCACAATTTCTGTTGCATCCGCGTTTTTTGACGAACCAAAAAAAATCTCTTTCAGAAATATCTTCACTAGCTGAAAAGACCGTATAATTTCCATGACCATTAT
>JALEGO010000765.1 GCA_022763165.1 Flavobacteriales bacterium | reverse complement strand
CGCTGACCTTGAACTATCATCTCGCCTGAGGCCGTAAAGCACAGAGGACTGCCAGTCCCCGACTGGCAAGTCCGCATAAGTGCGCATCTAACGATGATTGCCTAATGAGGAATTTACACTTTTATATATTTTGTATAAATATATATTTTGATACTTGTGCCACATAGGTAAGTTTGTTATACTGCATCCGTAAAGAGGCAAAATGTGAACCACACTCTTAGGCGAGAAACCTAAGCGCTTGAACAAAGGAGAAAAACACATGAGTGCCTCGCTAAAATTACGCCAACTTGAATCCAAAATCTCAACTCTCCAAACCCAGCATCAGAACCTTCTGAAAGATCGCCAGCAGGAAATTGCAGGCCTCATAACGTCCCTCGAACTTGCCCATGTTGAGGATAATCTCCTTATTGGATCCCTGCTCTTTCTTAAGGACAAAATCTCCATTCAAGATCCCATATTGGAGGCCTGGCGACTCGCAGGAGACCGATTTCTGAGCCGAAAACAAAAAAATCTCCTCGAGTTTTCTCGAAAAACACCTCCTCTTCCAAAGCAACTACAACATCTAACCCAAAACCTAAATTGTCTGAAAGCCAGACTCAACAGAGAAAAGAACAAGATGCAAAAACAACAGAGCTCACAGTGTAAAGTGCTCACAAGGATGATGATTTAAGCAAGAACTGAAACACGAATGGTTATTGATCCTTATCAACTTTACTGGGCTTATGTCGCCGGCATAAAAGATACTGCTGGTTTATAAAAAATCTGGTTAGTTAGTATCCTAGATTGTCATCCTATTTTTGTAATGTTGTGGGAAAGCTCACAGCAGGTATAATTTGTGATGTTTCACTATATACGCTACATTTCATGAACAAGAGATAGCTTATGCTCATTAATCCAGTCGAGGTACTCGCTATTTCTTGGTATGCTTTCTTCAGCTGGGCTATCCCAATAGGCTTGCGTTACATCACCTTGAAAAGGTATTTTGTCCTCTAGTTCTAGGTACTTTTCATAAGGAATTTTACCTTTGAGAGAAGCATGAGGCCGCTTATGATTATAAAAATACTCCTACTCAGCAAGCAGCTTTTCTAAGGACAAAGATAACTCCTTTAAATTAAGCATGATATAAAACTCTGCCTTATCTGTTTGCTGTGACAGGATTATGTGCCCGTAAATGGGCATACCACATTTGCAAGCAATGGAGTTCAATAACCATGACGTTTTTATTTGCAATCGTATCCATACTTCAAGGGTCCTCAATAACTTGATTTTGCCTCTCAGGACTCATTAGCAAACTTATCTGCACATGGCTATAAGGTTGTATGTTTGCAAATCTCTCCCATTTGTTGACAACCTTTTGGAATAAAAGAGATTTTTACGATTAACGCGTTGCTGTTTGCAAACTGTGACGGAGGGAGTTCTGTCCCCTTATAAAAGGCCTATTTGCGCCGCCCTTGTTTGTATCGATTGCCCTCCGTATAAGGAAGGTGAACTGCACGATAGTGCTTCCAATACTCAGGATTCTTCTTCCTCCATCTTTTACAAGCCTGATTTTGGTTTTCAGGGCACTCCAAATCATGCTTAAGTTTTTCCCGACGCCAGACAGATTTACGCACATTTTGATATTTATGACGATTGCAAAATTTCTTGTGCGTATTACGTACAGGAATAAACAAGCGGTGACAGTGACTACAAGCTCTTTTTCTTTTCATTACATGAACCTCACCTTATGTGAGGCGATTGTAAAATTTTTTTAAGTCAGAGGGATGGCTAGGTTTTTAAAATGGTTATTGAGTGCTTGATGGATCACTTTTGATGGGCGAAGGGGGCTCATTTCTTCTCGGCGTTCAGGAGAAGCTATGGGAGCTGTTTCGAAACGCGTCTTCTGGCAAGTGGCTGAGCATTTCCTTGGAACGCAAAAAAAAAATCAAGCTATTCGCGTTGACCAAAATTAAGGACAGGTTTAAAAGAAGAAGTTCGTGCTGAGAAGTTACTGCAGAACAGAAATACTTAGGAAGGGACTACTAAAGCTTGTGAAAGAATCCTTTACGAACATCTGAAATCAGAAAATCGTCCTCTTATACCATTTCCAAGAAATAAGTATTTAAATTTTTGAAAAAATGTTAAAAAGGAGAAGGAAGAACAAGAAAAGAGATTCTTATGACTCAAAGACTAAATTTACCAGAGGGTTTTAAGAAAGAAAATTTTAAGTCTCTCTTGAAAAAGAGAGGGCAACAAAAATACGGACTAAGGTTATTGGCTATGCATTACCTACAACAAGGTAAAACTCTTCAAGAAGTTGCTGACCTTATGGAAACAACTATTAAAACAGTCAGAAAGTGGATACAGCGCTATGACCTCTTTGGCATTGAAGGGTTGCTTTCAATACAGTCCGGCCGTGGGCGTAAATCTATGCTTTTGCTTCAGCATAAGGAAGATTTAAAGATTGCCATAAAAGAATTAGAGGACAAGCGTGAGGGAGGGCGGATTACAGGGAAAGGATGTTTGTTCTATGCTCCAAAAACGATACAACGTTAGGTGTTCTCTATCCAATACTTATGTTATATTAAAGCGCCTTAATTTATCTTGGATAACAGCCCGCTCTATCCATCCCAAGGCAGATAAAGAGGCTCAAGAAGCTTTTAAAAAAAGAATTTCGTAAAAACGTCATTCAGGTGATTCCTAAAGGCGTTTTTCTTGACAAAGTTGATATTTGGTTTGAAGATGAATCTCGTATTGGTCAAAAGGGCACCTTATCTCGGATATGGGCGCAAAAAGGAACCAGGCCTAGAGTTGTGCGTCAACAGCAGTATCTGTATCAATATATCTTTGGGGCCGTCTGCCCCAAATTAGGGATTGGTGCCGCTATTGTTGCTCCCAATGTTAATATAGAAACTATGCAGAAAATTCTTGAGGAGATTTCCCTCCATGTCCAAAAAGGCAGACGTGCTGTGGTTGTGCTAGATCAAGCCGGATGGCATGTCAGCAATTCCAAACAACCTATCCCTTTTGCCTTTACCTCCTTATGCTCCAGAGCTCAATCCTCAAGAAAACGTATGGAGAGTTCTCAAAGACAAATATCTTTGTAATCGATTTTTCAAAAACTCAGAGCACATCATTGATGCAGCCTGTAAAGCTTGGAATGAATTTATTAAATCTCCTAAAAATATCTCTTCTTTATGTTCAAGGCCTTGGGCTAAAATTTAATTACTTATTTCTTGAAAATGCTATAACACCTGAGCTAAAAGATCGTATTACGCTTCAATCTGAAAAAACCACCACGTTTATTTTGAATCGACATACACTAAACGGAACAGAGCCGACACTGAATAAGACAAAGCTTTAGCTTTTACGCGCCAAATATGAGCTTGATCGCATTCCTGAAATCCGAAAAGAAATCATCAAAGACTGGGATCAAGAAGGACATTTTGACGAAAAGCAGGATGATCTCTTAGCCCATGTGATTGCGGAACGGCAAGCTTCTATTGAAGGACGTCTCTATTTTGAAGCTAAACAAGCAGGGAAAGAGCCTTCCTCCAGATTTTCAGAACTTACCAAAAAAGAACTTATTCAACATCAAGCTCAGACAAAAAAGTTGGCCGAGAAACTCTCTCAAGAATATTCTCTGTCTAAAACTATTGCTATTTACTGTGCCAACAACATCCTGCGATATAAAGAAACTCATGGAGAAAATTCTTCAGAAGATCAAGTATCTAAAATCATTAGAATCGAGAATGTTCTTGAAAAGAGAAAGAGCATTGCGTAATTCATAATGGGACACACTCTTATTTCTGGATGTAGTCCGTCTGTTTCTCTCAGGATATTCCTTAAAAGCATCTCATTTATCCATAAGAAATTTTATTTGAGGCTTTTAAGAGGTTAAAAGCCATGGCTTTAAGGGCCATTTGTCCTTGGACTTTCGAAGTTGTAAAATAAGAAGCCCTGGTAAATTTAAATTTTCGTTTCAAAGTTCCAAATCCTTCTTCAATCTTATAGCGAATCTTAGAGATCTTATAGTTAAACATTTTTTGCCAATGAGTTAAAGGGTTATTCTGTTTAGCTTCCTCCATGAGGCCATTCTTAATCCCCTTTGATCTCAGCAAATCCTTGTTCCCTTGAGACACACCTCAAGCTTCAAATAAGCCAGGATATTTCACAACTCCATAAAAAAAACTCAAGTCGCCTGAGAGGGAAAACAACTATAATTTGAGAGTAGTTACTCAAAATACGACATTTCTTGAAGAAAATAGAGCTATCCATATTAATAGAGCTGTGTCACTAAAATCAAAAAAAGAAATGATAATTCTATAAACTACACAAATGAAAGAATCAACAAAGACAAAGTCACTCAGATCGGATGAACTCCTTTTTTGATGACTCCATCACCTCGTCGGGAAAAGTGCTACTATTTCTTAATAGGCTCACTCAGAAATGCGCTACAACTTTATGCTAGGCAATTTCAAAAAACATTCGCACATTACAATAAATATCTCAATCAAAGTTATATTTATAATTAAAATCAGACATTCACTTTTTAAATAACTCGAATATTATTGATGGATCAAAAGCTAAAGGCATTAAGAGAAATCTAATTAGACGAACTTGCTGCTCTAAAAAACTAACATGTTCACTAGTAACATTTTCACTTTTTACACCATTCACTGCTGCATACGACCTATTTGAACATAAGTCACCATATAAATCTTGACTTTTTTGTTTTGTTGATCTTGAAACTGAAAAATTCTTGATATCATCAAACTCTCCTAAACAAGGAAAGGTAAAGAAAAATAAAAAAATCAATGGAGTTGCAAAGAGAAAGAATCTTTTAATCATATTATAGCTTCCTTTTCAATTGACAACGAATAATATCACAATCAATTCCATCCGTCAAACCTTCAAACAAGTTCAAACAAAGTGCTCAAAGAAGGTGTTTGGCAAAGAATTTTTAATACTGTAAGCAACAAAGGTTGGTGCAGAATGAATGATGACAGATTCAACGTTGATCAAGGTGCATCGGCATATAGATCGAGCCTAAAAATATAGTCAATGATACCTCAGTACAACAACTGGGAAGATCTCACGATGATTTCACTATAAAGATTTACGTAACCTGAAACGTCCCTAGAATTTTATTAATTTGAATGCTTCCAAAAGATAAGGGTTTTGGCATAGAAGAACAGGGATCAAGCTTTGGATCATTGTTTTTAAGCTCAACGTGATATTTACTATATAGTGTGCGTATAATTAATGATTGTATAAAAATTGTATATAATCTTGCCGGACATTTTCTAGGGCTATCTTTCGTATTAATACTGTTAAATGAATTTATTTCATGCCTGTTTTTAGAAACGATCGATTTGATATCTTCATTCTTAGATTGCATAATATTTTGTATATTGGTTGGATCGAATTGCTGGGCATTATTGAATATAGTGCTGTCCTGATTTGCTTCCCTCCTATTAATCCATAACTGCGTACCTGGCAAAACGACAATTTTATTTTTACCAATTTTAAAATCAAATTTACGCATAACTCTTCTACTCAAAACTGTTGGGTTAGCTCCACCTAAGCGTATAGCTTCAAGTACGACTAAATCAACATAAGAACAATTATTGTGTTTCTTTTGTTTTATTTCTTTTATGATGCCTTGCTTTATTGATGGATTGCTCTCTATGTATGAGATAACCCAACTTAGGCTTATGGATGTTGTCTCGAATATATTTACGAGCATGACGCCAAACTCTCTTAAATAATAATTATCGAGTTCATCTATGTTTTCTAGTGTAAATGGAATTTTCCAAAACTGAAAGTAGCGCTTAATAATATTGGTTTCCGGAGCTGATCTTATTGAGGAATAATTATCTTTGAGAACAGATTTCACAAACATTCCTATTCTTTCATATTTCTCCTTAGCATTTTTGTCATTCCCACTTATGAGTCCTGAAGCTAGTTCGAAGTAGTCAAGGGTTACACTTTTAAACTCATCAAAATACTGACTCAATGGTTTAACTTTAAAATCATACATTCCAGAAACGAGGCTACCATTATCGGCAGCTATGTCTTGGCAAAATCGTTCTAATGGTACCTCCTGTTTTTCATACTGATTTAAAATATTTTCTAAAT
>JALEGO010000764.1 GCA_022763165.1 Flavobacteriales bacterium | reverse complement strand
AGTTTCTCAAAGTTCTGCTAACGACATTGTTATCGTCTTTCAGAATCGACAAAAGTAGGTGTTCGGTACCAATAATGTTACTTTTAAACAGCTTAGCTTCTAAGTACGTGATTTTCAGCGTCTTTTCAGCTTGCTTTACTAAAGGAACATTGACCAAACTCGATGTTTTACTCAGTTTTGAAGGTTTAATTGCTTCTTCAATTTGCTTTCTTAATTCTGCAAGATCTACATCCAGAAGTTTTAGAATTTTAATAGCCAATCCTTCTCCTTCTCTTATCATGCCTAACATGAAATGCTCAATGCCGATGTAATCATGCCCTAATCTCAAAGCCTCTTCACGACTGTAAGAGATAACATCTTTGACTCTTGGCGAAAAATTTGTTTCCATATTGCTCTTCTTAGCTTGAATCTACTTATAAATATAGCTATTTCAAAGCTAATAATTGTAATAATGCCTTAAATTCAAGAAATCTTTCCATTTTCAACAAAATTTTGTTAGTAAAACGCTATTTTTTCAACATGATAACCCGCAAGAATTGACTACTTTCGAAGGCTTTTCTTATAATATATAGCTATGGCAGACGGAGAAAAAATAATCAGGATCAACATTGAAGATGAAATGAAGTCCGCGTACATCGATTATTCGATGTCGGTTATTGTATCAAGGGCACTCCCAGATGTGCGAGATGGTTTAAAACCAGTGCATCGTAGGGTATTGTATGGGATGTTAGATTTAGGAGTATTGTCAAACAGACCGTATAAAAAGTCTGCGAGAATTGTTGGAGAAGTATTAGGAAAGTATCACCCACACGGTGACACATCAGTCTATGACTCCATGGTTAGGATGGCACAAGACTGGTCATTGAGATATCCTCTTGTTGATGGGCAAGGAAACTTTGGTTCTATAGACGGTGACAGTCCTGCAGCAATGCGTTACACCGAAGCGCGATTGAGAAAAATTGCGGAGGAAATGCTAGATGAAATCGACAAGGAAACCGTTGATTTCAGTTTGAATTTCGATGACTCCTTACAGGAGCCGACTGTGCTTCCATCTAAAATCCCTCAATTGTTACTCAATGGAGCATCTGGTATTGCTGTGGGTATGGCCACTAATATGGCACCTCATAATTTGAATGAGGTAGTCGATGCAACCATTGCTTATATTGATAACAGAGAAATTGAAATTCAGGAACTGATGAAACATGTCAAAGCTCCTGATTTCCCTACTGGTGGAATTATTTATGGGTATGAAGGTGTTCGCGCAGCTCTGGAAACAGGTCGCGGAAAAGTGGTAATGAGAGGTAAAACCTCAATTGAAGAAATGTCTCAAGGAAGAGAGAGAATCATCGTTACAGAGATACCTTATATGGTAAACAAAGCGGATATGATCGCAAAAACCGCTGATCTGATTAATGATAAGAAGATTGAAGGTATTTCAGACATTCGAGATGAATCGGATAGAAAGGGAATGCGAGTTGTTTACGAGCTGAAAAGAGATGCTATCACAAACGTGGTATTGAACAAATTATTTAAGTATACTGCGCTTCAAACAAGTTTTAGTGTTAACAACATTGCTCTAGTGGAAGGGCGTCCTCAAACATTAAACCTAAAAGACTTAATTGCATGTTTTGTTGATCATAGGCATGAGGTCGTTGTTCGAAGAACACAATTCGATCTTAGAAAGGCAGAAGAGAGAGCACATATTCTAGAAGGACTCATCATTGCTTCAGATAATATTGATGAAGTAATTGCATTAATTCGAGGTTCTAAAAGCCCTGACGAAGCACGTGAAAAACTCATGAAGAGGTTTGAACTTAGTGAGATTCAGGCCAGGGCAATAGTAGACATGAGGTTAAGACAATTAACTGGACTCGAACAAGATAAGCTAAGAGCAGAATATGATGAAGTAAAGACCCTTATTGATGAATTGCGTTCAATTCTTGATAGTGAAGAAAAAAGAATGCAAATCATTAAAGATGAATTGGCCGTTATTAAAGAGAAGTATGGTGACGAAAGACGAAGTGAAATCGTTTATGGAGCTGAAGACTTTAAGATAGAGGACATGATTCCAAATGACGAAGTGGTTGTTACCATTTCTCATTTAGGGTATATTAAAAGAACAAATCTTTCTGAATACAAGCGCCAAAATAGAGGCGGTGTTGGTTCTAAAGGAAGTACAACTAGAGATGCTGATTTCTTAGAACATTTACTTGTGGCTACAAATCATAATTATCTGTTGATTTTCACTAAGAAGGGTAGGTGTTTTTGGATGAGAGTTTTTGAGATTCCCGAGGGTACTAAGCAGTCCAAAGGAAGAGCAATACAAAACCTTATCAATATTGAACCAGATGATAAGGTTATGGCATACATCAACGTGGATGATCTAAGAAACGAAGAAGCCATCAAGGATAAATTCATAATGATGGCAACCAAAAAAGGAGTTGTCAAAAAGACTAGTTTAGAAGCCTATTCCCGACCACGTCAAAATGGTATCAATGCTATTACCATTAGAGAGGGGGATGAGTTGCTTGAGGCAAAACTAACAAACGGAAACAATCATATTCTTATGGCAGTTAGATCCGGAAAGGCAATTCACTTTGAAGAAGGTAAAGTTAGGTCCATGGGAAGAACTGCTTCTGGTGTAAGAGGCATTACCTT
>JALEGO010000763.1 GCA_022763165.1 Flavobacteriales bacterium | reverse complement strand
GCCCATCCTGGTAGATCCTGTTGCAGAGACCAAAGGAATTCTATCATCAGCGGATAGCCATTGTCCTACTTCTGCATCTCCAGTAATGAGACATGAAACACCTTCTGGAACATTATTTTTAGCAAATACATCATTTACAATCTTTTGACAGGCTAGGGCGCAGAAAGGCGTTTTTTCAGAAGTCTTCCAAACGCAAACGTCACCACAAACCCAAGCAAGAGCAGTGTTCCAGCACCAAACAGCTACTGGAAAATTAAAAGCTGAAATAATACCGACAATTCCTAGAGGGTGATATTGTTCATACATCCTGTGACTTGGCCTTTCAGAGTGCATTGTAAACCCGTGAAGTTGTCTAGACAAGCCAACTGCAAAGTCACAGATGTCAATCATTTCTTGTACTTCTCCCCATCCTTCCTGGAGTGACTTTCCCATTTCATATGAAACCAGTTTGCCCAAAGCATCTTTCTTATTTCTCAGTTCCTCTCCAATTTGTCGAACGACTTCTCCTCTCTGAGGAGCGGGAATTTTTCTCCAAGCTTTAAACGCCTCTTGGGCTTTGTTGATTACTTGATCATATTCTTGTCGATTAGCACCAGTTACAGTTCCTATGACTTGTCCATCTACAGGAGACCTTGAGGTAAATGATTTGCCTGAGCCTTGAAGCCAGGTTTGTCCTGTAGAGACCCCTGAGCCTTCTCTTTTAATTCCTAATTCGTTAAATATTTCGTCAACATTTACTGTTGTTGCGGCAGTCGCGGTTTCCATGATCTTAATTTTTTACAAAAGTATGAAGAAGAATCCAGTATCTGTAGCTTGGCCATAAAATGTTAATCAATAAAAGGTTCTACTTTTGAAAAGTGAGATTGTTGATTGTTTTCATTTTTTCAAGTCTTTCCACCATTGGACTTTCTGTAAATACAGATAGTCTGAAGCAAGTCATATCCATTTCAGAAAATGACACCAATAAAGCAAACGCTTTAATATTGTTAGGGGATCAATATATTAGAACCAATCCGGACTCGGCTTTGCTTTTGTATTATCAGGGTTTAGATTTGGCCAAATCTCTTGAATATAAAAATGGGTTAGCAATATCTAATTATTCCATTGCATACGCATTAATTGGGTTGAGGAAAAGGAATGAATCTATGCCTTATTTACAAACAGGACTTTTGTATGCCGATAGTGCAGGACTTTTTGATTTATCTACAAAATTTAGAATGAACCTAGCGAGTAACTATCAGACATTTGGCATGTTCGATTTAGCGCATCAGAACTATACCAAGGTGCTCAATTCGTCAGAGGATACTTTGACATTAGTTCTCGTCAACATAAACTTGGCTATAATGTTGAGTCAGCAAAAGGATTATACTGGAGCTGACTCCTTGTTTTCAGCACTTTCTAAACGCTACATCAGCGACCTTGCTCCTCAATACCAAGTGGCTTTTTATAAGAATTATGCTGTTCTTAAATCTCAAATGATAGACTATGATCAGTCAGAAGAGTATTTTTTTAAAGCGCTTAGCATCAGTGAACGTACCAATAATGTTGTAGAAAAAGAAAACATGCTTTTTAACTTGGGTCATTTATACTATGATCAAGGGAAATACGCTGAAAGTATTGACTTTATCAAAAAGGCGATGCCATTTTTTGTAGAAATTGATGACAAATACAAAGTGTGGAAAGGACATATTTTACTCGCTCAATCTTACAAATATATCGATGAGAAAATGTTGTTTCAAGAGCATTTAGGGATTTCAAGGTTGTATTGGGATTCCATACAGCATTATGGTCCTGATTATGAACTAAACGCAAGTGAAGAGTATGCGTTTATTTATGAAGAACTTGGAGATTTTAAAGAGGCTTTGAGCTGGCTAAAAAAATTGAGTAATGTAAAGGATACCATCTTTGACCAGAGATCGAGAAGTCAAACCAGTTTTATGGTTTCCCAGTTGGACTTAAAGGAGAAAGCCGCACAAATCAAAAACCTAAGGGAAGAAAAACAGCTAGAAAGTGCTGAGAGAGCCAATGAAAGATTGGTTTGGATCGTTGTTGTTACGTTGCTGTTAAGTGTTGCAATGGTGACATTTGTGATTTATAAAAGATATAGGTCAAGACAAGAGTTTATTCTTGAAAAGGAACGCTTGGAAAATGAAAAGCAAAAGGTCCTAAAAGAAAAGGAAGTTCTAGAAATGGAACAAAGACTACTACTCACTCAAATGAACCCGCACTTCATTTTTAATTCTTTGAATTCAATCAAGAGGTTTGTTGAAAATAATGAAGGTGAGAAAGCAGGGGAATATCTGTCGCAATTTGCTAGATTGATGCGGTTAATTTTGGAGTCTTCAAGGCAAGAGAAAATTCCTATTCAAGACGAGATCAAAATTCTTGAACTCTATATCAATCTCGAACATGCAAGGTTTAAGGGTAAATTTGAATTTGAAATTTTGAAATCAGCCAATTTCTTGGATGAAATGGAAGATATTAAGATTCCGCCAATGCTTATTCAACCATCAGTAGAAAACGCTATTGAGCACGGCCTTTCTGCTGTTGATTACAAAGGCACTTTGAAAGTTTCATTTGATCTTTATGAAGATGATCTTAGGGTAACGGTGGAAGATAATGGCCAGGGAAGAAAAAATGCTACGCGTAAAGATCATGAGTCTTTGGGTACTAAAATAACGGAAGAGCGAATAGACGGGTTTAATAGGGATAGTGGCCGAAAAATTCAAATGCGAATCGATGATCTAGAATTGGGAACTAAAGTTGATTTTACCATTCCTTGTTAATTGCGCCCGATGGAATGGAAATCTTTGCGTACTCGAAATTTAGAAAATGCTTTTTTTAAAAGCGGAATGAGTATGAGCTCTTTGAAAAATGCCAATTATTTTCTTAATTGAGAGGAGTAAAATTGAAATGAAAGCGGGATTAAGCCCAAATATCAAAAGTATTATCGTAGATGATGAAGAAGATGCATTAATCAATCTTCAAAACGCCCTCATAAAGTATTGCCCTTCTGTTCAAATCATTGCGAGCTGTAAAGATATTGAAGAAGCGTATCATAGTATTTCGACATTAAAACCAGACCTTGTTTTTTTGGATATCGATTTAGGTTCCAAGACATCATTTGAATTATTAGATCTTCTAAAACCGATTGATTTTAAAGTCATTTTTGTTACGGGCCATCAAGATTACGCCATCAAAGCATTTAAATACTCAGCGGTAGATTATATTCTTAAACCTGTGTCAGGGATTGAATTGATGCCCATTATTGAAAAGATCATTCAGGAAACAGAGCATAGAGATAAGCTCAATTTTTTATCAGAACAATTGCAACAGAAATCAATACCCGATCGAATTGCGTTGAATACAGGGAAGCATGTTGTTTTTGTCGAATTGAAGGATATTGAGTATTTGAAAGCTGATGAACGCTATGTTTTATGCCACTTGAATGATGGTAATAAGATCCATGTGAACAGATCGATTCGCGAGTTTGAAGACTTGCTGCCAGAGCAATTCTATAGGGTCCACAAATCTTATATGATCAATCTAGATTTCATTGTCAAGCTAGAGTCAAGAGAGGTTGCAGAGGTTGAATTGAAGTCGGGTGTTGTCGTTCCCATAGCCCATAAGAGGAAAAAGGATTTTTACGATTTTCTTCAAAAAAAATATGGCTGGTGAAACGATAAAGTATCCATCTCGGAACTTCGTGACATTTTTCCGGAACTTGATTCTTTTCCAATAAATTTCTTTCATGTCTTAGTGACATTTGTAGCGTAATTAAAAACAATATTTTATGAAAACGCTTAAACTCTCAATCGCAGCTCTTGTGTTTGCTGCATCTCTACAAACTTCAATTGCTCAGAACCAAAAGGTGGACCTTACAGATAAGGAAATTCCAATGACATTTGAGGCGCCTGAAGGAACCAAAGTTAGCCGAATAGGTACATCAGTTTATGTTGGCAAAGACAACTTTAGCTTGAAACTCAATAAGTATGAACATCCAAGAGAACAAGCCTTAAAGGACTTGGTCGCCTCAACATTTTCGTTTGAAAAATTAATGGGAAAACTGGAGGTCATCGAACAGAATGAAAACGGTTTTATGGCCAAGACGACATCTAAATCTGGCAAAGTTAAATACCTCGTCAGATATCACATTTTGATTGGTGGGAAAACAGAAATTAAGATTCAAGAGCAGAGCAAATATGGTTCTGATGGTTATTCCTTAGAAGATATGCAGAAGATGTGGAATGCATTAAAAGGAGCAGAATATCAAACAACACTTTAAATAACAACAACACAAAATCTAACTAAAATGAAAAAATCACAAATCGCAGGGCTAGTGGCTCTAGTTATAATTCTTATTGGTACTTTTTTACCTTATGTTGAAGTAGGGGATCAATCTTTCACCATGTTCGGTTTGAACAAACAAGCAAAGACTGTTGCAATCGTTTTTATCGTGCTCGGTGTTTTAGGAGGTTTATTTTCGTTCCTTGGCAAAGGCAAAGTATGGTGGCTTTCTATTATTAGTTTACTCATTTTCGGTTTGACAGCTTATGTTGTCTTTGCCCATCTTGGGAAACTTGGAAAAAGCGAAATGGCCATAGGTGTTAGTATGTATGCTATTGCCACAGGAGCTGTTGTTGGCTTAATTTCAGGAGGTTTAGGAATTGCTAAAAAATGACATTATGGAATTTACAAAAGAACAACTAGATATTATCAAAGCAAGTGATCATAAAGCAAGCTTGGAGTTGAAAGGAAATGAGGTTTTTGCCATTTACAGCTTGGGGCAAATGCACAATAAGGTGGTTAGAATGACAGACAATTTCTTCAATCAAACAAAAGTTGTTGTTTTTACAATTGACCACATCAATGGAGAATCAAATTTGAATTTTGATAACCCAGAAGATTGGAAGGAAGTCAACTTAGAACGCATTTCATTTACTATTACATGTCCTACAGAATTTGGCTCTAGTTATAGCAAGTTCGAAAGGCTTAATGATATCAAAGAAATAGCACTACTTCAATAAGAACAAAAATTGTTCAAAACAGCCCGCTTCGGAAAGCGTTTTTATTTCTGGGGTGGGTTTTTTAATATGAAAAAAAGGGGTATTAGCCCTTTTTTTGCATTCATCAATAACTCTTGTTTTCATTTAGGTCAGTCTATTTTATAGAGATGAGTTGATTTTTCTTCAACCCTGCACCTTCAACTTTGAGAATATATATTCCAGGTGGTAACCCACTTGCATCTATGGTAAATTGTTTATTGTTAATTGTTGAACTTACAACATTCTGACCCGATAAATTAAAGATTTCTGCGCTGTTCAAAATGATATTAGACTTGATATTAAACATGCCTGAGCTAGGATTTGGGTAACAAGTTAAATCTAAGTCTTGTAAGGACTTGGAACCGGACTTAAGTGCAGTTGTATCTTGCTTCAAGATTATCGAATCTGAGATCAAATTCACGGCAATTTGAGTTCCATCAAACTGAATAATTTTAGCATTTCCAATCAATAATTCTAGAGTTTTATATAAGTTGTTTTGTTTCCCTGTTAGGTTATCTGTTGTGAATATTTCTATCGCACAGAGCTCACCTCCACCAGACATATTCACTTGATTGGTTCTTGTTATACCCAAATCCATATTTCCATTGCTCAAGAAATTGGTGTCAAGCGTAATGAGTTCATTGGGATTATTAGCATTGCCCAACCATGAATTAGAATAGTCAACATCTACATTGATAGAATCTATTAAGGTTGGATCATAGTTCAATTCTAAGGCCAGACCGTATACATTAGAAACTGTATTCTGATTGTCACCTAAATTGATTATTGCTTCTATCACGGTACCAACCACTGCGGTATCAGTAACAATATCGATCCACAAATTTTGGGAGTTTATTGTAGCGTTTTCGGGCTCATCCTTTTGGTGTGTCTGACCGTAATTCATGAGAATTGGATTTACATCTGTGATATTTATATTTCCGTCACCGTTACAATCAGCATGTTTGTAATTGACTCCATTTGGTAGATCCATATTGTAGTCTTGAGCAAATTGAGCAACCCAATTATTTGTAGCTGATGGTCGAACCGGGCCGGTGCTGCCGTATGCGATTCCAATTGGCAGAATGTCGAAAATATCGGCCACTCCATCTGCGTTTGCGTCTCCTGGCCAGACAGAATCTGAGATTAGGGTCAGTTGATAACAAGAAGTGTCAACGCAGCCTCCTGTCGAATAGGCGTAGATACAGACGTTATAGGTTCCAGTTTGTGTATAGGCATATCCCCAT
>JALEGO010000762.1 GCA_022763165.1 Flavobacteriales bacterium | reverse complement strand
GAATCACCGACTTGATGAAAAGATTCGCTTAGAGCAATTGTTGGTGCTTGGTGGCTATCATCCGTTATTAAGACCAATTCTTCTCCATTAGATTTCCAAAGCAAGAGACCCTTTGGAATAGTGAACCTATGTGAGATATCAAGCTCCGAAACTCGATCCGCATCTAGGTCGGTCATTATAGTGCGAATTTCGATTTTACTTTTATCAATCCAAAACCACTTAAACTGGTTGAATGCGCCTGAAGCTCGTGTCCAAGACTTTTGATCATCATTTCTTCTGACAGGAGCTCCCCAAGTGCCCTCTCCTAAATAAACCGTGCCCTCTGTATCTATGACAAAACCTTCATCACCGCTTAAATCAGGTTTTACCGGATAGGTACTTTTTACGGTATGCGCATCACTTTCAATAACCACATTGACATCATGCTCATAAAACAAATTTGCCCAATATTGATATTGATCGAATCCTTCCTCTTTCCCTGAGACATGTGGCCGCATAGGCCTGTGATATTGCGCTAATTTCCATGGACTTTTATCATTGACCAATTCTTTGGTCAACCAGTTTGTTTGTTCTCCTCCAATAGAAACTTCTGAGTTGAGTGTGTAAAGATTCAAAATCCTTGCAAATTCGATTTTATAAAATGCTGGTTCTTTAATAAAAAACAGATTTGCCAGTATTTCATTGGATCTCTCATGATTTCCACGGGTTGGAACTATTGGGGTCAATCTTCCATCATTTGATGTTGTCAATTGCCAATCATCAAACCAGTTTTGCCATTGTTCGGAAGTCCCGATTAAAGTGTAATCACCACCAAAAGCCACCGCATGAGGTTTCAATTTAGATACAAGCTGATTTGACCTTTGCCTCACCTGTCTATGATTTCTTGAATCTCCTCCAGATATAATGGATATGCGCTGAAGGTCTTTCGCCAAAGTTTCAAAGTAAAACCTACCACTTACCCAATCATCATCAACAAAAACAACATAAAATGTCTTTCCAGGTTCCAAACTCTTCAATTGCAAAAAACAATTCTGCATACCCTTGAATTCAATTACGGTATCCGGTTTAAACGATAACCAATAAGAAGAGGTATCCTGACCGTGATCTATCGTATCCAGATATATTCTTTGATTCGCTCCGCTGATAGCATTCCAGCCTAATGTCACTTGGGTAGATGGATCAGAAGTATAGATTAATCTGAACTTGTCTGATTTGGCATGGGCAGAACAAAAAAAGAATAATAATATGGTTATAAAGCTAATCCCTCTATATTGCAATTTAATATAGTCTTGAAGTTAGAAAATAAAGATACCATTTTAATTAAGCTATCACTGATCTGCGTAATTATAGCATATCTGGTTCAAGGACTTTGCTGGGAATTTCCCTTTTTGGATGTTTTTTGGAATAAACATTTTTTCGGCCACTTTACAAATGACTGGGAACAATACATCAGATCAGAAATACCTCATAGTCTTCATAAAAATCTATCAATTGGTTTTATTCTGATTCTTTTAATAACTGGCATTACTGTTTTCACCAACCGACTTGTCCAAATGCTAAAAATAATGTTTATTATTTTACTGATTTTAAGCATGTTAAAATTCTATGAAAACGGATTTAGAATCGGAATTTTCTTGGAGTATGGTATTCAGTTTACGCTTCCTCTTTTGCTCTATTATCAACTCAAAACTAAATTTACCAAAACAAAAACCATAGCGCTGATGGCTATTGCCATTACCTTTTTAGGCCATGGTCTATTTGCAATTTCATATTACCCGCAACCTGGTACCTTTCTGGATATGTTTTCAAATATCCTTGGATTGAATGAAGCGAATTCAAAACGGATGCTCATACTGTTTGGGTTTCTTGATATCGTCTTATTACCCAGTCTTATTTGGAAAAAAACAAGAAAATACTCCATATATTACTTCATTTTATGGGGGTTTTTAACGGCATTTGCAAGATTGTGGGCCAACTTTGGTATTTACAGCCATAGTGATTTTGTGATTCAATGGTTTTGGCAATTCCTTGTTCGGCTTCCTCATGGGTTGATCCCACTGTACATCTTAATCAATGACAAAGCTTCAAAAGATTCTGATCATATTCTGAAATTAGATTACTCCAATCAAATTGCCTAGCATAATTGTGAATAGCTCTGCGGTCAAAAGAATTTGGATCATCAAAAAAAGTACTGAGCTTTGAAAGAAGGTCTTTTTCAGAGTGGTATAATAGATTCTTAAAATTCGAAAAATGTTCTGGATAGACAACACGATCTGGAACAAATGGAACTACACCACAATACATTGCTTCAATAACGCTGATCCCAAAATAGTCCTGAATAGCAGTGACAATACTGCAAGAAGAATCCTTAACAAATCTTATATAATCACCTTCTTCTTGAAAAGACTCATTTAAGACAAGATGCTCAATATCTTTTATGAATTTGGCGTAGCCTTGAGGCAGACTTGCAAATCTTCTTCCCAACAAATGCAAACGAATATCCTTCTCAGATTCGGATAAGTGTTGCACAATTTTCATAAACTCGATAGGATTTTTATCATATTCCCATCGATGATTCCAAAGAATATTGAGACCTCTATTCTCATTGTCAAAACTAATTTCGCCAAAT
>JALEGO010000761.1 GCA_022763165.1 Flavobacteriales bacterium | reverse complement strand
TATTTTTGAGTTAAGAGCGGAGTCGAAATGATTGTAGTATACGTTCAATGTGCCGTCAAAACCACTTATATAAAGTCCGTAATCTGATGAGGTATTAAAACGGCTATCAATAACATTATTCATGCACTCCAGAATCGGCAAATTATTTGTTGTAGCGTATGTCAAGAAAATCCCATAAGTACTAGAAGTATTTAAGAAAATGGTATTATTATACATCTGGTTGATCAAAGAGTCTGCATCAATTGCTGCAGTAACATATATACCTCTCTCATTTGTGTTAATGAAATTGTTGGAGATATTGAAATATGCTTGTTGTGAAGACCAATAAATTCCAGCGGCCGAAGAACTCGTGTTTGATTGAGTCAATATATTTCCTACTATATCAATCGATTTGTCAGAAAGAGTTGAGCTTGAGGCATAAACTCGAATGAGTCCTCCGTTATAATTATCCGAAATTTCGCAGCCATAGATACCTCCTTGTTCCAAGTTGATATAACCATCCATTAATTCACAACCAGCAACCGTAAGATGATAATTGTTAAATGTAAAAGACATGTAGCCCTGCTCTAATTTGGAGTCCATTATCATGACCGTGGCATCTCCATTAGATACATTTCCAGAGCTTGTGATGTTCCCAACAAGATTTTGCATGCCAATAATGTTGACCTTCATTCCGGCAAAACCAAGAATCGTATAATTTCCTTGAACGACAAAGAAAGTGTCATTATCAAAACTCAAAAACTCCAAGCTTTTATCAATTGTAACATCTTCAATCCAAGGAATATTTCCTGGACGATTTTTTATGATGATTCTATCACCATTGGATGCTGCAGCTACAGCATCTGCTATACTTCCATATGCAGGATTGATTCCTCCATTTTCTACTACAAGATCCGTTGCGAAAACAGAAGAAGTTAAAGATAGAATTAAAGTAAGTAAAAATAGATTTCTCATAATTAATTTTTGATATTACAATAGATATACGAAGTTAATTTTGTTTTTTCAATTTTGAAAGCAAATCTTGATCTTTCGAGTAATTAGTATGGATTTATGAGAAATTGACGGACTTATTGAAGTTGTAATTGCAGAGAATCAATGTTGATTTTTGCGCCAAAATCAAAGGCTGTCTCAAATTGTTTAAGTGCTTGTTCATTCTGATTGGTAATGATGTAAAGTTGTCCCAATCCTTGGTATGCTAAATCTTGATTTGGTTTCATTTCGATAGCCCTTTTAAGAGTTGCTTCGATCTCATTGAGGTAAAATATTCTTTTTTCAGAGTTGTATTGTAGCATTTTGAAGAGTAGTTTGGCCAAAAGAATATGTCCTTCATATAATTCTCCCCGGGAAATAGATTTCCTTGCAAATTCTATGGCTTTTTCAGGAGCAGCTACTCTTTGAAAGTATTTGGAGATAAGGTAATTGAATTGTGATGCATTCATGCTTGAATCAGCTCTGTAATTCCAATTGAAGATTTTATTAATGGGCGTAGTATCTGAAACGGAATTGTACTGTCCTACCTCAGGTTGGGGATTATTTGTGGCCTTATTGGAGTCTTTTAAATAAACTGCCGTGTTTTCATCTATATAAGCACAATACCAGAACTGATGATGATAAAGATAGAAGTGTAAAAAGAAATTGTCCTGCGTGTAAAGACAGACGTAATCAAAATGGTAAATGGCATCCAGTTGATCGAAATTTTTGGGCTTTTTTGTGATTTCGTTGTACTTTTTAAAATGTTCGTGATCAAATACATCAAGATCTCTCATATCTATGAATGATTTGAAATTAGGTAGCTTATAAAGCAAATATGCAGAACTCAGATAGTCGGCAAAACCTTTATCATTTTCCTTCAGATTGTGTTGAATGTAGTCGGAGGCTTTTATAGGTAAATTGTGTGGGTCAATTTGTAGGCCGTATCTTATCCTTGATCCAGCGGTCTCGTAGTATTTATCAGAAATTGTCATAATATAAAGAAATGGTGTTAAGAAAAGCAAAACACCAATTATCAAGGTTCTCTTAAATTTAAAATGGCTCACAGCGAGAGGGGTAATTATTAAACAAGCTAGCGGAATGTTTCTCTGCGCTTTAAAGCTAAGAAACAGTAATGCGAAGCCCATTATAAATAAGAAAACATCTCCTCTGAACGTCTTTTTCTTGATACTGAAGAAAAGACTGATAATTAAAGATAAACCGAGCAATGGAATCAGATATGCCTGCCAAATAGACCAATATTCTGAGGTGAATATATTGTGTAATTCAAAGGTGTATTTGTTTGAACCAAGCTGACCAAATATTTCTAAAGGATATGAAAATGCCTCAAAGGAGTATGGGTTAAAAATAGTCGAGACATATGTCACCACCAGTGGAGCAATATTTTTTGTTAAACCTTTTTCTCTTATGAGTTCCAGGAGTATCAGAATTATGGTAATAACATTGCCTATTACGAATGCATCATGAAGATTGACCCAAAGTATTTGAATTAAAATAAGGTAACAGTAATTTTTAGATCCTTCACTGAAGCCCTTATGTCCAATGATTGTAAACGCCAAAGTGAATAAATAGGAGAACCACTCTGGTCGCGCATTCATTCTGAATTCACATCCTAGCAATACTAGAATTGCGCACAAAGCCCAGGAAGCAATGTTATAAGAAGAAACTCGTTTTAGGAATTTCTTCAGAAGTAAAGCCATACAAAGGTTAAAAAAACTTTGCAGTAGAAGCAGGTACTGGGGTCCAGTGAAAAGAGTAACAATTTTATAAGCCAATAGACTATAACCATATTTGAAATGTCTCCATGGTTCTCCTTCAAATGAAAAGGAAAGAAAGTCTTTGTGGATAAAAGACTTGTTGTCATTTATCCATTCACCCGTCTTAATGAATATCCAAAGATCAAACTCCCGAAAGCTTCTTATGCCTAGAACAATGGCCAACATGATGATCATGAAAGTAAGGACGGCATTAAGCGGTTTCATAAGTCAAATGTAAAAAGACGATGTTCTCCTTCAATATAATTCTATAAATAAGTGCAGATTTCTAAAAGATAGAAAGTAAATTTGCAGCATATTAAGGAAAGTGCGGTTAAGATTTGTCATAATATCATTGCCTTTAATTCTGTGCTCATGTCACGCTGTAAGAACGATCTTCAGAAATGGCCCAGAATTGAATGATTATCGTTTCTTTCCGAATGCCGAACTTGAACCTGATAAGACGACCTTCTATTTCGAAGAGAATATCCAAAATGCTGTTGGAGATAAGATAATTGTTACTCCCATTAATAAGAATCATCAGAAAATTTCTCCAAGGAGTTTGAACCAGCATTTTGACGAAAGTCCTGTCGTAGGAATGTTAATTATTAGAAATGACACGATAGTGTACGAAAAGTATGATCCTGATTTTGGCCAAGATTTTCATTATGCCTCTTTTTCAATGATAAAGTCTCTTGGATTAAGTCCGCTTTTGGCTATTACAGTGGAAGAAGGGTTCGTTGAAAGTTTGAACGATCCCGTAACGAAATATATACCCGAATTAAAGTTTAAACCTGATTTTGATAAAGTCACTTTGCAGCACCTTTTAGACTTTAAAGGTGGGATCCAAGAAGGAAAAAATGCTGCTTTTCCATTTTCTTCTCAAACACGAGGTTATTATGGCCGTCATTTAGAGAAACAGTTCGAAAAAATGAAAATTGGGCGTGAACCTGGAACCAGCTACAAGTATAGTATGACAGCTGAGAGTCATCTGTTGGGTGAAGTGATACGTAGGACAACTGGGAAAGATATTGAAGCTTTATTTCAAGAAAAGATTTGGTCCAAAATCGGCACTGAAGATATTGCTATTTGGAGCAAAGATAGAGCTCAGGGGCAAGTAAAGTCATTTTGTTGTTTTCATGCTAAGTCTCGAGACTATGCTCGACTGGGTAGGCTTTTTTTGAATCAAGGCAAATGGGAGGATGAGCAAATTTTACCAGAATTCTGGATCAATGACATATATGGTTGCGTAGATGAATGCGATTCGAGATATGAAATCGCAGCCACTGAAATCAATAGGGACTATAATTATTCCCATTGGTTTTTAGGGACAAAGGGTTATGGCGAGATAAAAGCTTCAGGCCTATTTGGTCAATACGTCTATGTTTTTCCCAGAGAAAATACATTAATGATTACATTCACAAATAGAGTCGGGTTGTCTCGTGGAGTATATCAAGTTGATATTCATTATGAGATTTTGGAACAATTAAGTCTTTTTAAATAAATAAAATGTCTGAATACGGTAGGAATCGTCCCTTTTTCGGCTTCATATTATTTTTGATCATCGTGACACTGAGTTTGCGCACAAAAGGCTTTTTTGGAGGCGCAGACAACTACAATCATTATCGTATTGCTACAGATGTATTTCGATTTCCCGATCTTTTCTTTGATCTATGGGGTAAACCAGTTTTTATTGCTATAATGAGCATCCCGTCTCAGTTTGGAGTTGGAGCCATTAAGGTGATGAATGCAATATTTGCATTTACAACTGCTCTGCTCGTTAAGAAAACTGCTGATAATGTTGGTCTTAAGAATACAAACCTCTTATTGGTATTCACTCTTTTTGCACCTCTTTATACGGCATTAGCAGGTAGCGCATTAACAGAGATTCTCTTCAGCTTCGTTTTGGTATATGGGATTTACCTTTTTAGTCAGGAGCGGTTTACTTTGGGAGCCATAGTCATTTCCTTTCTTCCATTTGCAAGATTAGAGGGTTTTGGGGTACTATTATTGATATTGGGCTTTTTGCTTTACAGAAAACAATGGAAAGCTATGCCTTTGATCCTATTTGGAACGATCTTTATAAGCTTACTGGGATTAACAATTCACGACTCACCTTTTTGGATTATTAAAGAGTGGCCACATCCAGCGGACTCTTTTGATACCTATGGTAAAGGTGATCTTATGCATTTTGTTAGCAGTATTCCTGATATTTTGGGTTGGCCAATTGCGGTTTGCTTTTACCTGGGCTTGATCAAAGTTTTTGGAAAGGGAATTCCAAAAAATAAGCGTGATCTTCTGATTTACTTAATGTTGTCTATAGTTATTCTATACATCAGTGCACATTCTTATCTATGGTGGAAAGGAAAAGGGGGTTCAGCTGGGTTCACTAGAGTCTTAGGTGGAATCATCCCTTTAATGTCTTTAGTTGGTTTAATGGGGTGGAATCTAATCGCTGATAGGTTTTTGAAGGCTAAATTTCTGAGAAATATTGTGCAGTTAACGCTGTCGGTCGTACTAATTTTTTATGCAATTATATCATATGATTTGCCCGAAAAATTACATCCTTTTGAAGAAGCCCTGGTCAGAGCTTTGAAATGGCATGAAGAGAACGTAGGCAAAGAAAATGAGATTTATTATTTCGATGACATTGTGTTCAATTTTACAAAATATGATTTTGGTGATCGACTTCGTTATGGTTTGCCTAACCCCAATCAGGCGAATCTTGGTTTAGACAACAATCGGGTACTTATTTGGACAACGGCTAGTGAGGGTAAAATGCCATTGTCAGTATTTGAGAATAATGAATTTGTCAAAGCGCTCAAAATCTTCCAACCCATTTTTGATGATCCAAAAACACCCAACTACTATCGCATTTATCTGTTTACGGCTGGCTCAAGAATGAGTTTTTCCAATGAGCTTTGTTCAATGGATTTTGATGAAGTCGGTTCTTTTGAAATAGACACCACTACATTTCCAGATAAAAAGGGCGTCTGCTTTTTAAATAAAGAACATTTGTATTCTCCAACTTTTTCTGGGACCTATGGCCAATTGAATTTGGGAGGGGTGAAAGAGCTGTCTATTGATGTGGAGTTCTTTACGGACCATGAACTGGAACCTTCGGAGTTTTCGTTGATTGGTGCAATAGAAAGAGATGAGCAAATGCATTTTTACAAAGCATATTCCCCTGATAGCATAGAATATCAAGTTAATCAATGGAATAAAATGGGAATGACACTTCCTGTAGCAAATTTAGAGTCTAATGATAAGATATCCTGGTATGTATGGTATCAGGGCAAAGGCGATGGTAATATTTGGATTGATAATTTAATCGGTCGAATACCTGGTGCAGCAATTTCAAATGAGGTTTACAGCGTAGATTTTGATGAGATAGGCGATTTTAATGAAAAACAAGTGGACAAGAAAACCTTTCCAGATAAAAATGGGGTTTACTTGCTGAACAAAGATTATATCTATTCACCAACCTTTTCAACGACCTATGATCAATTGGGACTTGAGAACATTAATGAACTGGTGATGAATGTGGAGTTTTTCACTGATCATGATTTAGGTTCATCTGAGTTTTTACTCACTGGTGCTGTCGAAAGAGATGGCAACATGCATGTATATAAGACGCTGTCTTCCGGTGATATAAATTACGAGCAAGGAATGTGGAATACTGTAAAAATGGCTCTACCACTAACTGATCCCCAACCACAAGACAAAATTTCAATTTACATTTGGTATCAAGATCAGGGCGAAGAACAAATCTGGATTGACAATATGAAAGTTAGAGGTCGTTGATCTATCTCCAGAATTTTTTGAAATAGGCGATTCCAAAATTGTGTTTTATGATTGCGACCATACCTAAAAGTGGGATGATCCAAATAAGTCTGGATTGATACCTGGCTAAAGGGGTGGATAAATTGGCACAAATTAGGGCATTTAATGAAAGCATTGTGATTGAAATCAAAATGATTTGACTGAAAGCCGGTTGGGTCTTCCAAAAAACAATAATATATATCAATACCATCCCTAAACTCAAGAGGATTACAATTCGTTCAATGGTATTGTGTGTCTTCAAATCAATCTTATCAAGGTTTTGTTCTGAAGAAATATATTCCCTTAAACTATGCCTAAATCTCCAATGAATTTGTTGGTATGGAGGAGAGTTTGCAAGTTGTGATCCGTGAATTTCCGTTCTGAAATCAAAAAATTGTCTTGCCCCGTAGATTATGGATTTGGTAGTGAGAATTGGCCAATACTTCGGGGATAAATAAATGTTTTGAATAATCTCATTAAACTCCTTTTTAGTGGCATCGGATTTTTCCAGTTCTCTTAGGATGGAGTTTTCATCCCAAATAAAATTCCAACTTAGGTTCTCTCTATATTGACAAAGGGAATATTCCTTATTGCTGCATTCTTTTTTTAAATACTTTTCTAAAACTCCATTTTCTATTAAATGGTTAATCATGAAAATATGTCCGTTCTGAGATAGACTAAACTGTCCTCCAACAGCATAATTTGTAAAAGAAGTCATTAAAATGGAAAACAAGCAACTACTTATCAATAACAGTATTTTCTTCCTCTTGATATTAATCAAATGGATTGTTGTTGAGAGCAACAAAATGATTCCAAAACAAAAGGTGATGATCACATTAGACATATGAAATAAAAGGCAGAGAATAATCAATACTATATTTAAAATGTTTTGGGTTTTCGATCTCTGTTTTAGAAATAGAAAGGTTATGATGTTCAATAGTAAGATTCCGGTGAATATATCCGGCATAATGTGCGAATTGTGATATGAAAACCCTGTACTCAACGTTAAAATTGTTACTACTGGAATGAGTAACTTCCATTTTTTTCTTGATTGGAAGAATATTCCCAAAAAAGATGCAACGCTCCATGCGAGTATGCAGCTTTGCGCAAAGACAGGCAGCCAAATCGATGCTTTGAGACTTGTATGTCGCACAAAGATTCCATAGAAAATGGGTCTGTCATCAGGTACAACATTGGAAAAGCCGCTATGGATATAAGTTCCGGAATCAGGGTAAACTATGGGGTACCCGTTTTCGAAAGCAGCAAACATTGAAATTAAAGCAGCGATAACTAGAATTAGAATCTTATGTGAAGTCCGCAAATCAATCACAATCGCAACTGTTTGAGAAGTATACTTTCGCAGCGGGAATATAGGATTGAATTTGTTTTTGCTCTTTATCGGAGAATTGTGCAAGTCGCAGATCCAACTTTTTTAGGGTCGGAATTTTTCCTATTTCTTCTGGAATGTTGTGAAGATTGTTATCCCAGAGATCCAGCTCTTCAAGGGATTTAAATCCTCCGATTTTTATGGGAATTTGTTCTATAAGATTACTGCCTAGTCTTAGAATTTTAAGGTTCTCATTACCCGTCAAAACTACAGGAAATGATTCCAGCTTGTTTTTTCCTAAATCCAAAACCT
>JALEGO010000760.1 GCA_022763165.1 Flavobacteriales bacterium | reverse complement strand
TTTATTTACAATTTCAATTATTATGGTATTGGTACCAATGCTGTGGAACAGAATGAAGAGGTTTTTGGAATTGAGTTTCCTAGAGTGAGATTAACGGCTTTGAGACAGGTTTATCCAAACTTATACCTTGGACCAAGGTTCTGGTATGATAACATCGATATTACCGAGGTTGAGGATCAAGGGCTGCTAGATTTGGGGAATGTTCCTGGTCGCTCTGGAGGACATATATCTGGCGTAGGGCTAACAGCTATTTGGGATTCAAGGGATATTATTTTCTTTCCCTCGAATGGAATTTTCGCTGAGTTTACATTGTTACCGCATAATTCAGCTACAGGCAGTGATTTTAATTTTTTGAGAATGGAGATGAACGCTGCGCATTACCAAACGGTTTTTAAAAAGCATGTCTTAGCATCAAACCTTATTCTTTCGAAATCAAATGGTACTGTACCTTTCACACAAATGGGTTTGCTGGGAGGAACAAAAAGAATGCGCGGCTTTTATGAAGGAAGATTTAGAGATCGGAACATGTGGGTTGGACAACTAGAATATCGAATTCCTCTGAAGTGGCGATTCGGAGTCAATTTTTTTGGAGCTGTTGGAGATGTCAGTCCAAACTTAGATAGTTTTCAGATTAAAAATACCAAGGCCGCATATGGCCTTGGATTAAGATATATGTTTGATCTTGAGAAAAAGCTCAACATCCGACTTGATATGGGCTTTACCGAGGAAGGAAGCAATTTTTATGTCACATTTGGCGAGGCTTTCTGATTATCTTGAAATGATTATTTTTCTTGAAATAACCGTGCCCTTGTAAATTGAACTGAAAAAGTAAATACCAGAACTAAAGTCGCTCAAATCAAACTCAGTTCTTCCTTTGTTCATAGCTTTTGGTTCAAAGATTAGTTTTCCAGAAATATCAGTTAGATAAGCTTGCTCAAGTGGATGCGTAGATGATATGAAGATCTTACCTCTTGAAGGATTTGGAAATACAGACAGATTGAACTTTTTAGAATTTTTGTTTAAGAATGTGCTATCTGCACTGGCCAAAATAGGATCATCTTGGAATAAGGTTTCAGCAATCAAATCTTCACCTTTCTTATTGGATTCTTGTATCATTTGTTGAACAATTAAATTAGATAATGAAGAGTCTTCAGAAATAGTATTACAATCAGTAGAGTAGCACACACTTTTTATATAATCCACAAGTAAATCATTCAATTGTTTGACTTCCAATTTATCAGTGGTGGGTTCAATATGATCTCCACCAATACCACTATGATTTGTGAGTGCAATGTAGCGTCCGTTGGTTGCCAGAGCGATTGAGCGCATTAAATACTCAGTGTCTTTATTAATACCGCTTCCAGCCAGTGGTATTATCTTAATGCCTTTTTCGGAGGCTTTACTAATAAGTTGGTTTGCTTTGCTCAAAGTATTCTTGTCTTCATGATATGGAGCATCCAAAACAAGAAAAAGGAGTTTGTGGCTTGACTTTGACCAGTTAAGTTTATTGATGGCTACATCCAAAGCTTCATCCACTGCTTCTTCAAAATCACCTCCGCCATCAGCTGATTGCTGTTTTATGAATTTAATATTCTTGCTTAAACTATTGGTGAAATCGGATTTCCGCGTCAAATACTTGTCAGATTTATCCCTGTAAAAAACGGAAGCCATATTAAGTTCCAATTCTGGTAAATCATTGGTTACTCTCTCAAGAACATTAATTAAATCACTTTTCAAATAGTTGATTTCATCTCCCATGGAACCCGTTGCATCTACAGCAAAAGCAATGTCCAGATCTCTTATTTCTTCACAATCGACATCGAGAACTATTGAATTTATTCCATTTTCAAACCTTGAAGGATTGTCTAAGATCCATTTTTTGCCTTCATATTGAATTTTTATCTGGTGGATATCATTGTTTTTTGATAAGTACATGCTCGCCCAGAGTTCTGCTCTTCCAGTATTGTCAGTGAGACTTGTCCAAATAATCTTCTCTTTTTTATCTAAAAGGGAAACTTTCGCTCCGATTAAAGGAAAAGAGTCCTTAGTCATGACTTGAGCACTGTATCGATCTTCAGGTTTGATTTGCCATTTTTTTGAAAACACTTCAAGGTTGCCCTTGACAATATCTTGCCACAAAGACCATTTCCCAAAGTCGTTTATGGATCCAGCTGTAAGTTTGCCAGCCTGTGCCACATATGTTTTGGAGCTTGAAGCCCGCAATGACTTTTTCATGGATCTTGGAATCTTATAAGCTTTTGCTCGACCTGATGAATATGAGCCTCCACCATCAGATAAGGTTCTAACTGTTCGGTAATGGTAGGTTCTGCTTGTGCCAATGCCGATTCTAGCACAGTTATGAAGGCAAAGACATATGATTATTACTAAAAGGGTCTTGAAGGTATTTTTCATGTTTTACATTTATAATTAATAAAACACGAAGGGGTAACTCGTTACAGAAGTTTGTAGAAAAAATAAGTTTTATGATGCTTGAAATATTTCCAGAGATTCTTTAAGTATCTGAAAATGTTCGTTTTCTGTAAATTTTCCATGATTATCAAAAATTATTTCATTTTGATACAAGGAGAGTTGACCAATAATATTGCTTTGCAAAGCCTGTAGCGTCCAGATCAAAGTTTTCATGGCTTTTTCTCCTCTGCCCAAATGAGGCGTGAACGTAATGGGCAAAACTCTTTTT
>JALEGO010000759.1 GCA_022763165.1 Flavobacteriales bacterium | reverse complement strand
TAATAGCAGGAGACTATAGTTACTATTACGATCCGGAGGATGTATTTAATTTTGAAAAAAATGTTCTTTATCATTTTGCCATACTGAATGATAAGCTCATCATCGGGAAGTTTTGCCAAATTGGTACAAACGTCAAGTTTATTATGAACGGAGGTAATCATAGGTTTGAAGGATATAGTAGTTTTCCATTTCAAGCTTTTGGGGGAGATTGGAGCTCTATTCCTACATTAGGACAAATCAAAGGGGATACGATTATTGGAAACGATGTCTGGATAGGATATGGAGCCACTATCATGCCTGGCGTTTCTATTGGTGATGGAGCCATTATCGGCGCTCTTTCATGTGTAACGAAAAATATTGAACCTTATACTATTGTAGGAGGTAATCCTGCAAAAACAATTCGGAAGCGATTTGATGAAGAAACAATTAGTTTTTTATTGGATCTTAAATGGTGGAATTGGCCAATAGAGAAAGTTACTCAATTCGCCACAGAAATTGTAACTGGCGAAAGAAGCAAGCTATCCACCTTGTGAGCTTCTTATCCATCTAATTTTTTCTGATGTATGTGCTTAGAGCTCTCAACTCCTCTTGATAACTATAGAAGCGAGGAGAGTTGACATATTGGAAAACTCTTCTTAAGGTTGAAATCAAGAAAAATAGACTTAGTTTTTTAATAAAAACTAAGCTCATAGAAGTACAATGAATATCTTTCTCTAGAAAGACTATATGCAGGAAGAAATTCTTATATCTCCTCAAGAAATTTATTCTGCATATTTGACGGTTATTAATGACATTAAATTCTCAAAGAGAGAGATAGATATTATTTCTTGTATCCTTAGTGGGAAATCCGCAAAAGGGATTGCACATCTTTTATCTATTGCGCCTAAAACAGTCGAAGCTCACACTTATAATGTGATGAAAAAATTAGATTGTCCTTCGCGGGAAATTCTAATTTCCCTTATTGAAAGATCAGATAAGCTTCTTCTTCTAAAGAAATATTACCTCAGATTATTGAGCTATTCAGCCTTTGAGCAAACTTTAAAAGACATATCTAAGCTCAATAATGATGAAGAAGCCAGATGTTTAATTGTTATCGAGAAGGAAGAAAAAAAACTTTTCCTTCTTCCTCAGGTTAAGGTTCATCTTGAATTGGCAGGCGTTAAAGCTTCTTTGAAAGTTAGAGAAAACGGGGAATCTTCACCTTATTTAATCTCTAAACAACGATTCCCCTATTGTACTCTCTATGCTCTTTCCAAAAAGCGGAAAGAAGGAGAGAAAAGCAACTACATAAGTTTTTCAAAAACGGAAGATTATTATTTTTATGTATTTTCCGTTTTAAAAAAACTATTTCCTCAGAAAAATTTTGATCCTCTTATAGAAGAATTTAAGAAAAAACTTCAGCTTATAACTTATTTTTCTAAAGTGGCCTCTCCTCTTCGTCAGTTAACAGCACAGAAAAGGCTCATTATTTTTCACTTAACGAAATGTCTAAGACAAGGAAAATGGTTTTTGTTTATCCTGCTTGTTGTTTATGGAGGAGTCTTAACTTATGAAGCTTTGAGACCTCTCTCAAAAGACAAAGACCCCTTACAATCCAATAGTCAGCAACCTACAATACCACCAGAAACCATTGTTCGTTCTGACCTTGATCTTCCTAATGAGAGAGTACTCTTAAAGCGATCTGAACTCATGAATCAGATAGAGAATAAGTTCAAAAACCAAACAGGAATTCAGACTATAGCTCTCGTAGGTATGGGAGGAGCAGGAAAAACAACCCTTGCACGTCACTATGCCCATCGGCAAAAAGCAAGTGTCATTTGGGAGATGAACGCTGAAACGCATAAAAGCCTTCAAGAATCATTTGATCTTTTAGCGCAAGCGCTTGCAAAAACAGAAGAAGATCAAAAAAACCTAAGAGAGCTCCAAAGAATAAAGAACTCAATAGAAAGAGAAGAGAGAGTGGTTCAGTTTGTCAAAGAACGGCTTAAAAATCTTTCAAATTGGTTTCTTCTCTATGATAACGTTGAAAGATTCGCCGATCTTCAGAAATATTTTCCTCAAGATGTGGCGACATGGGGACAAGGAAAAGTTATTCTTACAACCCGAAATAGCCATATTCAAAATAACAAAAATATTAACTTTAGTCTTTCCGTTACAGAACTCGATCCGACTCAAAAAATAGATCTTTTCATTTATATTATGAACAACGGAAATCCCTCAATCTTCACAGATCGGCAAAGGGAAGAAGCGAAAATATTTTTAAAAACCATCCCATCCTTTCCTTTGGATATTTCTATTGCAGCTTATTATTTAAAAAGTTCCAATGTTTCTTATAATCATTATGTCGAGCAAATGCATAAACATGAACAGGATTTTGAAAATGTCCAAGAAAATCTTCTAAAAGAAGCAGGGGATTATACCAAAACTCGCTATAATATTATTGCCCTATCTTTACAGAAAATCATAGAAACACATAAGGATTTTAGGGATTTTTTATTACTTATAAGTCTTCTTGATTCTCAAAACATACCTAAGGATGTGTTAAACATTCATAAAGACGAAATCATCGCAGATAATTTTATTCATCACTTAAAGAAATTCTCTCTCATTACGCAAGAATCTTCTCTCTCTTTAACTCCAACTTTTTCAATTCATCGTAGTACCCAAGCGATAGCCTTACTTTACCTTTCTAAGTTGTCGAACTTAAATAAAAACAAAGAGCTTCTCCTTCCAATTGTAACCACCTTAGGGGCTTATGGAGAAAAAGCAAGAAGCGCGGAAGATTTTTCTAAAATGAAAGTCTTAGTAAGCCATTATGAAACGCTTTTAAAGCACACCCAGTTATTAAGTGGGATTATGCAAGATCTTATCAGTGGTGATTTAGGAGAAATTTATTTTCATTTAGGAGATTATATAAAAGCAAAAAAAATTCTTAAAGAAATATTTTTTAAATCAAATAAGAATTATATTAACAATCAAATTAAGTGGGCACAAGGTTTAGTATATTTCGGTGCTGTTCAGAGAGAATTAGGTGAATACGAGTTAGGGAGAAAATTTCTTGAGCAAGGTTTAGAAATTTATAAGAAACAGATTCCAAAAAATTATGAAAATATTGCATGGTCTTTATCACATCTAGGGAACACGTACAGAAACTTAGGGAAAGTTGAAAAAGCCAAGGCTAATCTTGAAGAAAGCCTT
>JALEGO010000758.1 GCA_022763165.1 Flavobacteriales bacterium | reverse complement strand
CATAAGCCCTCTTTGGTTTCTTTCTTTTCCCTAGTAGGCGTAAGAATACCAGTTTTAAGTCGTTTCCACCAACCCACAATAAACGATTAGTTGATTTAGAAATTAGGAAACAGTTATTTCCTCTGATAAATAGACATCCTGAATGGCGTTCAAAAGAGCTACCCCTTCATTTACGGGCTTTTGAAATGCTTTTCGACCTGATATCAAACCGGCTCCACCTGCTCTCTTATTGATTACAGCTGTGCTCACCGCTTCACTTAAATCAGATGCGCCAGATGAAGCTCCACCTGAGTTGATAAGTCCAGCTCTTCCCATGTAGCAGTTAGCTACCTGGTATCGGCAAAGATCTATAGGATGATCGGTTGTTAATTCGCTATATACCTTTGGATGCGTCTTTCCGAAAGATACAGCGTTATATCCACCGTTAAGTGTAGGAAGCTTTTGCTTAATGATATCCGCCTGTATTGTTACTCCTAAGTGATTTGCCTGTGCAGTAAGATCAGTCGAAGTATGGTAATCAGTCCCATTATTCTTAAAAGCACTGTTTCGAATATAGCACCACAATATTGTTGCCATACCAAGTTCATGTGCTTGCTCAAATGCCTCAGCGATCTCAACAATTTGTCTAGAAGATTCTTCAGAACCAAAATAGATGGTTGCACCAACAGCTGCGGCTCCAAGATTCCATGCTTCTTCAACCGAACCAAATAGTACTTGATCAAACTTACTTGGGTATGTTAATAATTCATTGTGATTGATTTTCACAATAAATGGAATTTTATGAGCATATTTTCTCGAGCACGATGCAAGTACTCCAAAAGTCGATGCAACGGCATTGCATCCACCGTCAATGGCTAACTTGATAATGTTCTCAGGATCAAAATATATTGGATTGGGAGCAAACGAAGCTCCTGCAGAATGTTCAATTCCTTGATCAACAGGCAAAATGCTCAAATATCCGGTACCGGACAATCTTCCTGTATTGTAAAGTGCATTTAAACTCCTCAATACTTGTGGATTTCTATTGGTTTGAGCAAAAATTCTGTCTACAAAGTCTGGTCCAGGAAGATGTAGATGTTGCTTATCTATTGTAGCACATTTGTGGTTCAACAAATAATCTGCTTGATCTCCCAAAAGTTCCGCAATCTTTGATGATTCGACTATAGTGGACATAAAGTATGATAAATTAATTTTTGGCAAACTTAAGGATTTTGTGTCCAGCCCGAATAAAATAACAGAAGAATTTTGTGAATCTTATAATTCTTTAGAAGGGATAACCAATTCCTAAATTAATGGTCGAATAATCATATTTTTCCTGATTGAAAAGCTCTCTATACTTATCCTTGGGTTGATATATCCACTCTTCCCCTGAAGCCATCGCAGGATCATAGATTTTAATTCCCCAGTCCAATCTAACTATGAAAAAGCTGAGATCTAATCTAAAACCGATTCCCGATCCAACACCCACTTGTGTGTAAAATCTATTGATATCAAACACCGCTCCTTCTCGCCTATCCGTCTCCCGCTCTTTCAATACCCAAATATTTCCAATATCACCAAATACAGCTCCTTCTAAAAGTTTCAGGATTTTGAATCTGTATTCCACATTACCTTCTAATTGTAGGTCACCTATCTTATCAATTGTTGTTGCACCTGGATCAGTGTAGGATCCTGGTCCAAGCGTTCTTGCTTGCCAAGCTCTAATACCATTTGCTCCTCCAGCGAAGAAGCTCTTTTCAAAAGGTAAAACCTGAAAATTCCTTAAAGGAAAACCAACACCAGAATAAAATCGATAGACAATATTGCTGAATTTATTGATCCTATAATATAATCTCAGATCAACATCCGTTTTTAAATAATGTGCATACTGAATGCCAAAAATATTATACGTACCATCTTCATTGGCTGGTCTGTCAAAGGTGGTGTCAAATAGCCGCAATGCATTCCCTGCACTTTCAAAAGTTGTTCTGAAATACATATAATTTCCTCCCTTTTTTATATTCTGATTGCTGTAGGTATAGCCCAATTTTGAGGCAAAAATCAAGTGATCTTGGTAACTACTCGTTAGGAAGGGATTGTTTAAACCATCAAGACGGGCCTGAGCGGCCGAGTCTAATTGAATCTTAATTGTACTGATGTCCAAAGGTGAATAAGAAAGCTGGTTGGTCTCCTTAAGGCTCCAAGAATAACGATATTGAAAATTAAAGATATTCCTTTCAAACCCTGGTCGTAATTGATAATTATATAAAAACGTGAAATTCGTTTTTGGTTTCAATAACTTTTCTCGAATCTTCTTGAACGGACCCAACATACCAGGAATGTAAACAGTTGATTCGAACCCATACTCGAAAGTATTGAAGACGTTTCCATAGATCTGCTCATTTTCAATATTACCGCTAATTGTAGCTCTTTGCGCTTCAAATCCTACAGTTGATTTAAACTCTAAGATCTCTGCTGCATGGAACAAATTTCTGTTTCTATATGTGAGATTGGCATTCAAACCAAGATTACCAGAACGATGTGTACCATTG
>JALEGO010000757.1 GCA_022763165.1 Flavobacteriales bacterium | reverse complement strand
GCATTCCTCATTGCAAAGATGGTTGATTGGGGACGTCTAAACCTCCTAGATGGCCATGCCAACATATATTTAGATGGTGTTTTTAAAGGAATTTCTTATATAAATACTAGGAGCACAAACGACACTTTAGATTTTTCTTTAGGTATCGATGAATCAGTGATTGTCATAAGGGAAAAGGTAGATGAATTTTGCGAATCGAAAGTATTGGGTAGCAATAAAAAGGAAACACTTGGCTATAAAATTAAGGTAAGGAATTCTAAAAGTGCAGCTATTTCCGTAATGATACAAGATCAAATACCAATTTCAACGAACAAAGAGATTGAAATTGAATTATTGGAATCTTCAAGTGCAAAGTATGAAGAATCAACAGGCTATTTGTCATGGAAGCACGAAATACCTGCCAATCAAACCAAAGAAATTCTGTTTAAATATGAAGTGAAATATCCCAAATCCGGTTCAATTAATTTGTAGAAATTGGTATCATTTTTGTACACTTAAAATAAAACAAATGAAGAATATTCTACTTCTCATTTTACTGTCTTTCGCGCTAAATGGCTTTGCCCAAAGTAAAATAGAAAAGCAAAAGGCTCGAGCTGAAAAGCAAGCGCAGCGTTTGCATGAGAATATCATATTGGCTTCGATTAGATGTCAATGTCCTAGAGAAAGTAGAGATACCATATTTGATGCTGGCGAACCACAATTTGTTTTGAAGAAGTTTGGGACCAATTATTCTAATCACATTTTTGATATTCAGGGAAATCATATCTTTACCACTAGCATGTTCAAGGCTGATAATGACCATGTTCGATACGTCAAGTACACAAATATCACAGATAATACGGAGGCATATTTTTTTCAATCGATAGATTACAAAGGATATTACAAGGCATTGGTTAAGGGACTAATAATTGTTGATGGTAAGTTTTCTCCACAGGGTTGGAAAGCCTTTGCCAAAGCAAATACTAGACCTGACGACAAAAGGCCAAGAGAACCTAGGAGAAGTTCTTTGGAAAAGGCTTTTGATAGAGCTTTAAGCAAAGAGGCTTTTGAAGATGAAGAGCTTGTAGGTAGGGATAGAACTAAAGGTTTGGTGTGTTCAAATAACGAAATTTACCAGGATGAAGTCCTCATAGGAACTTATCTCAAAAAACAAGAAAATCAAGAAGGCACCTTGTTCAATATGTTTAATATTAGATATAGGAGCAATAAACTATGTGCACTTATTAAGATTGCCCAAGGACCAACTCAAAGCACTATTAGAACCACAAAGGATGGCCAAACATTGGTGAACGATTCAAAGGATATTAATGAACTAGTCAAAGTATTGGTAGACAAGGGTTATCTATAAAAAAAGACCCGAAAACGGGCCTTTTAAAATGATTATGTAGCTTAATTGTTACTTAAGCTTACAAGTAACGTCAATACCAAAAGCACTTGCAGACATTCCTTCACAAGTTTCTTTAGCATCTTTTTTCGTCATATCTTTTAAGGTTGTGTCCGCAGAGATACCAAGAGCTGAACAAGTACAGGTATGGTCTTTTTTACATGATGCAAACCCTAGAACCAAGGCGAACAAAAAAGCAATTGCTAGTAATTTTTTCATTTCAATAAATTTAACTTTCGACAAAAATAAGATTTTATATTTAAGTGTAAATAACTGAAATTGAAAGTTTTAAGATCTTTATGGGTGGTGGTAGTTTCATTGTTTTTTCAAATCAACTGCGAAATTGACCAAATACAACAATTGACTGTTTTTATAAAATAAATTGGCGCTCAGATACAGTTACCAAATAATATACTAGTAAAGGACATACTTTCGCAACATAGTTCTAGTTAGGGTTAAAGGGGCTAATCAAATTTTTTACAAATTTTATCAATATGTTAAGGGCGAACTATCTTGTTATATTCCTATTCATTTTACTTATTCCAATTTTTGCAAATTCACAGAATTGTTCTGTGACTGGACCAGGTTCAGCATGTTTGAATACAGAGACTACTTATAATATTTCCTGTCCTTCTGCTTGCAATTGCGGATCTTCTTCAGGAACTTTCAGAATAAGTGCATCTTCTGGTTCAATTATAAAGGTTAATGGTCAGACAAAGTCAAACCTGACTTCAGGTTGGGGTACACTCAGTTGGTTTGGTGTCACTGGTTCGGTGAATGTTGAGTTTCTAAGTACAGGGGCGAGTACTACATACACATTACGTTATTATGGGTCGCAATGTAATAGTTCCTGTAGTCATGGGCAAAAGGTTGTAACACTGAATCAGAGTCCAGATCCTTCTTGGAAAAGAAATCAAGTTATTTGCTTGAACAATGGAGCTTTTGATTTGAATTCAATAAGAACAGGTGTTCCTGGAGGTACATGGACTTGTGCATTTCCAAATACGATAAGTGGAAGTACGTTTACTCCAAACTCCCAACCTACACCACCTTATGATTATCAAATAACTTATTCGGTTAACCAAAATGGGTGTACAGCCGAGGATAAACACTTCTTAAAAGTGGTTTCTTCCTTTGATGCAAGCTGGAATGCCCCAGCAACACTGTGTGAAGAATCTGGATTGGTTGATTTAAATAGTTTTATCACTGGCAACCCAAGTGGAACTTGGACCAGTTCCAATTACCCAAGCGCTATTTCGAATGGTCACTTCTTGTCAACAACAGGGCTGGCAGGAGCTAATATACAGATCACCTATACATTAGGTGCTGGTCAGCCTTGTAATGATTCTGAAACACATACAATTTTAATTTCTAACGGTGGTGGCCAATCACAATGGAATAACCCTCAATTCATCTGTGGAAAGGAGGTATACAATTTAGATGATCTAGTTACACTTTCTAATACAAATGGGACATGGTCAACAGATCATTATGATACTTGGAGGTTAAGTGGAAGCAATTTTGATCCCAGATATATTTTCGGAGAAACAGTAACCTTCAATTATGCATACAACAATGGAACTTGTCTTGATGTTCAATCTGGATCTATTGAAATTGTTGACAGGTTTTCATATTCGAGCTGGAACGTTCCGAATACATTCAATTCTGGTCCTAATCTTATAGATCTTAATCAATATGTTACTTCCTCTAATGGAAGCGGTTGGTGGTTCAGTCCAACTCATCCAAATGCCGTAGTGAGTGGTCAATATTTGAGTACTGCTGCATATGCTGGTGAAACCATTATGTTATGCTACATGGTCGGTGGTAGTAATGCATGCACTGGTGGAGTTCTTGAGAAATCAGTCAGTATTACAGGTTGTGTTGAAGATCCGACTTGGGGAAACCCAGGCTCGCTTTGCAGACATTCTACTAATGTGAACTTAAACGGGTTTATCACAGGAACAACAGGAGGTTCATGGTCTTCGAGTTACGCTCAAGCAATTAATGGGAATAACTTAAACCCCAGTATTGTGCCATCATTTATCAACTCTATCACAGTGACATATACGGTTGGTTCAGGGAATTGTCAAACGAGTTCATCTCAGCAAATAAATCTACTAAACGCGGTATCAGCAGCATGGTCAAGTCCGAGCTCTATTTGTGAAAGCAATAATTTATTCAATTTATCAAATCTAACAGTTGCCAATCAAGGTGGAACTTGGTCTAGTCCATCGCATCCCGCAAGAGTTAACGGGGTTTTCTTTAATGCAACTGGCTTGGCAGGCCAAACGGTGACCATTAGATATTCAGTGGGTGATCCAAATAGTCCTTGCAGCGATTATGAAGATCACACTATTCAGATTATAAATGATAACAATATTGCATCTTGGAATCCGCCTGCTCCATTGTGTATTAGCCAATCACCGGTGGATTTAGATGATTACATTACAGGTACTCCTGGTGGAACTTGGTCAGGTTCAGGTATAACGAATGGATTCTTTTATCCAGGATCACTTATGCCTGGGAGTTACAGCATTACTTACACAGTCAATGGACAGTGCCAATCACCTTCTGAAACACATAACATTACAATAGAGAATGAGCCAAATGTCACATTGATTAACTCTGCAACGATATGCGAAGATGATGGCAATCAAGATTTAAACGCCTTGTTTCATTATTCTGGAACAACCACACCAGGAGGTACGTGGTCCGGAACAGGAGTTTTTAACGGACATTTCTTCAACCCGACTAATAATGTAGGGACACATACACTAACGTATACTGCTTCAATTGGATCCTGCCAGGATTCAGAGACAGCTACGATTACTGTGATTTCATCACAAGCACCACAATGGAATCTTCCAGATCAAGTTTGTACAAACTTCGATACTGACCCGTTTACTCTAAATGATTATTTGCTCCCAGGAACTCCGACAAATGGAACATGGTATTTCGATGGTAATCCAACATGGATCATTACACCAGCAAATATTGCACCTGGAACATATCCAATCTATTATCAATTACCAGGAAATTGCGCAACAACCGTTGTAGATTACATTACTTTCCTTCCAAGGCCTAACGCTTCTTTACAAAACCCAGCAGATTTATGCTTTGGTGCAAACGTGATTGATTTAAGAGATTTATTCTTGCCAAACACTACAACAGGTGGGACGTGGTCCGGAACAGGAGTTTACAATGGTCATTTTTGGAATCCAGGAAATAACACAGGTAATATTGATGTTACCTATACTGTAGGTAATGCTCCATGTGAAGTTAGTAACACCATAACTTTCAATATCATACCTTCTTGTGGATTTCAATGGAATGGTCCTACTGAACTGTGTGATCAGAGCTCCATCATTGATTTGAACTCATATTTTACAGGAAACAATGTGCCCACGAATCCAAACAATTATTGGACGGGATCGCCAGCTGTAATCAATGGACATTTTCTAAACCCAGCTTTAGCAATTACATCTTCTCTTCAATTGGAATTTGTTGAGTTTGAAAACAATTGTTGTGGAGGTCTATTTGCTACAATTAGTCTTTATAGTGACTCTGCAGCTGAATGGAATGTTCCTCCCATCTGTAATTTTAATGCATCAATTGATTTAAACGATTACTTGACCAATCACTCGGTTCCTGGTGGAGCTTGGTCTGGACAAGGAGTTTCTTCTACAGGAATTTTTAATCCTTCCGGTCTATCTGGAATGATTCCAATTACGTACACAGTATCAAATGGGAATTGCTTAAATGCTTTTACAAATGATATCAAGATTCTTCCTCTGTGTAATTATTCTTGGACGAGTCCTGGAACGACATGTTCGAATGAAGGTTTACTTAACTTGAATGATTATCTTGATCCAGGCACTCCAGCAGGAGGAATATGGTCCGGAACTGGCGTTGTGAACGGGCATTATTTTGATCAAACTGGTTTGTCTGGCCCAATTACGCTGACTTATTCTTCGAATAATAGCAATTGTTGCTCTTATACAACAGGGGTGATCAATGTTGTAGATGATCCAGTTGTATCTTGGTCTGCACCGGAAATCATTTGTGAAAACTCGGGACCGATCGATCTTTCGGCCTTTATTGATCCAACTTCTGTTCAAAATGGATACTGGACTGGACCTCAGGTACATTGGTTGAACGGAACATTTAACCCAAGTGGTTTAAGCGGTGACATTTACATTCTTTATGAATACGGTGCTGGTGCATGCTATGCAGAAGATTGGGATACAATAACAATTGTACCGGGCGTAACAGCAGATTGGGATCAGCCACAACCATTGTGTGAGTCTACAGGGTCTGTAAATTTGAACACTTATTTAAACAACAATTCGACTACTGGAGGAACTTGGTATTCACCAACCCATCCGAATGCGGTTAATGGTTCAATTCTTAATTTAACAGGACTATCAAATAATGTCTGCATTACTTATGTGGTAGGACAGCTTCCTTGCAAAGATTCATTGACAAGACAGATTACGGTTGTACCTGATGTGAATGCTGGATGGACTCCACCTTCTGCAATTTGTCAATCGGGTGGTTTGGTAGATTTGAATTCTTATCTAGATACGAATACCACAGGTAATGGTACTTGGAGTAGTAGTTCGCATCCCAATAGTATTAATGGTTCGATTTTGAACCTTTATAACATTAATAACACTGTTTCATTAACTTATACAGTAGGACAAGGAACATGTGTCGAATCAGAAACGCATTCATTGTCTGTTTTACCGGAAGCTGATGCGACATGGAATGCTCCAACAGCGTTTTGTAATTCTAACCAACAAATCAATCTTTGGAATTACTTGCCTTTGTTGAGTACAATTGGTGGTACATGGTCAAGTTCGACTCACCCAAATGCTATTAACAGTAACGGTATTTTAGACTTGACTGGAGTTTCAGGAAACTTAATAATTACATATACCGCTGGCACAGCTCCATGTGATGATTCTAAAACACATTCAATTACTGTGCAGCCACAGGTTAATGCGGACTGGACTTGTCCAGGTTCTATTTGTGGTTCTTTAGGAAGTGTTAATTTGAATACATTCCTGACACAAAACAGCACTACTGGAGGTACTTGGTCGAGCTCAACACATCCTAATGCTATTAATGGTAGCAATTTCAGTTTTGCGAATATTACCGGAAACGTTCTCATAACATATACAGTAGGGAGCTTACCCTGTCAAGAATCAAGAACAAGAACCATTAATATTGAACCAGGGGTGGATGCTTCATGGACTCCTCCTACCACGTTATGTGGCTATCAAGGCACGATAAACTTAAATAACTATTTGGCCCAAAATGCATCTACAGGAGGAAACTGGATAAGCTCAACTCATCCTAATGCAATTAACGGAAGTGTTCTTAATCTATCAGGAATTAACGGAACGGTATCCATAACTTATGAAGTTGGTTCTGGTCCATGTCATGCCACAGAAACACACTCGATAAATGTCGAACCTGTGTTATCTAGTGACTGGACAGCTCCCAATACTTTGTGTAACGATTTGAATAATCTAAACCTTAGCCAATATTTAATACCTGGAACAGCAACAAATGGAACTTGGTACAGTTTGTCACATCCAAGCGCGATTAATGGATCTAACTTAAATTTAACAGGATTAAGTGGAATAATTTCAGTTTCTTATTCTGTTGGTAATGTTCCTTGTGAAGACATAACAACAAGAACCATAAACATTGTTCCTTCGGTCAATGCTACATGGACGGGAACCAATTTGTGTTCATCAAATTTGCTTTACAATTTGAATTCACTTCTTGCTAATAATGCAACTCCAAATGGAACATGGACAAGCTCTTCACACCCAGGAAGAATTACCGGTAATTCTTTGAATATGGCAGGTCTGACCGGAACAATTACTATAACCTATTCAGTAGGTAATGGCCCTTGTACAGATTCGCACACGGATCTAATTAATATTATCACCGCTGGAAATCCTGGATGGAATGCTCCTCAAAGCTTGTGTCAAGATGTTGGAACAATCAATCTGAACAATTACTTATCACCTAACGCCACAGCTGGTGGTACATGGTCTAGTTCATCGCATCCATTAGCTATAAGTGGCAGCACACTTAATTTGAGTACTGTTTTCGGTGTGTTTACTGTTACATATACAGTAAATAACGGAAATTGTTCCTCTGAAGAATCTCATAATATCAATATTTCTCCGGATATCTCTGCTGGGTGGACGCCTCCTACGTTGGTTTGTGCGGCATCAGGAACAGTGGACCTCAATACATATAGAGATAATGGCACATTTCCAGGTGGAACATGGAGTAGTATTTCTCATCCAAGTGCAATTACAGGAAGTATTTTGAACTTGAATGGCATCAATGGAGGAATTACGATTAAGTATCAAGTAAGTAACGCTGCTTGTGATGATGAAGATACACATATCATTAATGTAATCCCTTCAGTATATGCTGGCTGGACGCCTCCAAGTACACCTATTTGTGAAGATACTGGGAGTGTTGATTTATCAAATTACTTAAATGTTGGTTCTACTGCCAATGGTAATTGGTCAAGCAGCACACACCCAAATGCGATAAATGGAACAGTATTGAATCTTTCAGGAATAAGTGGTAATGTTTCTGTAACATATTCAGTTGGATCTTCTCCTTGTGATGATTCTGAAACGCACCATTTGACCATTACCCCTTCTGTAAATGCATCTTGGAATTCTCCAGGTTCAGTTTGCCAGATAACAGGTAGTGTTAATTTAAACAATTATCTGACTGTAAACTCCACTCAAGGAGGTCAGTGGTTGAGCACAAGTCATCCAAACGCAGTTAATGGCAGCACGCTTAACGTTTCTCAAATTACTGGAACAGTTCAGTTAAGTTATAGTGTGTCAAACGGACAATGTTCAGATGAACAAACCGGCCAAATCACTGTAACTCCAGATGTCAATGCGAACTGGAACAATCCAGGAACAATTTGTGCTGCTATGGGATCTTTGAATTTGAATAATTACTTGACAGGAAATAGCTCTACAGGAGGAACTTGGACAAGCACCTCACATCCAAATGCAATATCCGGAAGTACACTGAATCTTAATGGTTTGAGCGGAACCGTTACTGTAACCTATTCTGTAGGGGTTGCACCATGTGATAAGAGTGTCTCAAATTCATTCACAGTTCTACCAAATGTAACTCCAGATTGGACTCCGTTGACCGTTTGCGAAGGAAGTGCAAATATTAATTTGACATCCTTGTTAAATGCTGGTTCTACTCCAAATGGTACTTGGTCAAGTGCTACACATGCTTCACGAGTAAATGGCGCGGTCTTGAATATCAATAATTTCGTTGGTCAAATTTCGGTAACCTATTCCGTAGGTACTGGAAATTGTGTCGAAACTGCTACTCACTTTATTGTAGTATTGCCAAATCTGAATGCATCTTGGAACCCGCCAAGTAACATTTGTGGAAACACAGGTACTATTGATTTGAACAGTTATCTAGGAGCGAACAGCACACAGGGAGGTGTTTGGACAAGCTCCACACATCCTAACTTGATAAATGGTTCTATTTTAAACATCAATGGTTTAATTGGAAATGTAACAATAACTTATACAGTCGGAACCAGTCCATGTGAAAATACTGAAACGAAAACAATAAACGTAAGTCCTGAATATGTTGCGAACTGGATCGATCCAGGTACTTTATGTCAGAATACAGGAATTCTTGATTTGAATAACTATCTAGCTCCAAATGCGACTCAGGGTGGAACTTGGACGAGTTCCTCTCATCCAGGTGCGATAAATGGAAATTTATTAAACCTTGCAATGGTTAGTGGAACGGTAACGTTGACTTATTCAGTTGGTTCGGGATATTGTAAGGATGATGTTACAAGATCATTTAATACCCTTCCATTTTCTCAAGCCAATTGCGTTTATGCAAAAAATATTTGTGATGATGGAAATTTGATTCCATTGAATTCATTACTAGCTTCAGGTTCAACTTACGGAGGGACGTGGACTGGCCCAGGTGTAAACAATTCAAATGGGACCTTTGATCCTTCAGGAATTACAGGGACTGTCACTTTAACATATACTGTTGGAACGTCTCCTTGTGATGATCAGTGTAATGTATTGGTCACAGTGGGTTCAGTTTGTGCAGATTTCGATCTTCCAGATTATCACTGTAGCCTACCATGTCCATTCCCATTGGATTCACTGGCATCAGCAGCGGGATGTAATGTTGGAGGTGTGTGGTCAGGTCCTGGAGTGAACAATGGAATATTCAATCCGAACGGATTGACTGGAACAATAAGTATCACGCATACAATTAATATAAATGGTTGTACTGCTACACATACAGAAACAACAACGATTCTTCCAAGACCAAATGCAGATTGGTTTGTTTGGAATCAATACTGTGCAAATAATGGTGTTTTAAATTTGAGTATGCTGGTACAAGGAGATCAAGGTGGAACCTGGACAGGAACAGGGGTGATTAACGGACACTATTTAGATCCGAACCTTGTGAATGGCTCTACCACATTGACCTATACAGTGAATAATGGTGTATGTGGAACTTCTAAAAGCGGTACAATTACAATTGTGCCATCATACAATGCTCAGTGGACTAATCCTGGAACCTTATGTGCTTACGATGACTACAACTTAAATCAATTATTAGATCCTAATGTTAATACTTTTGGAGGAACATGGTCAGGTCCTGGAGTGTATAATGATTCCTTATTGGATATTGATAATGTATCGGGCCCAGTGCAACTGACATACTCTGTAGGAACAGGTACCTGCCACGACTCCAAAACGCATATTGTAAATATTCAGCATACAGGTAGCTGTGCGTGGACCCCACCAATCTACTCTTGCTCAGATTGGGGACCTATTGATTTGAATAATTTCTTAAATCCAGGTACTCCCGCTGGAGGCACATGGTCAGGTCCAAGCATAACAGGGTCTATCTTTGATCCGGCTCCGGTATATGGGAAAGTAGAGGTGACATATACTTACGGCACTGGTAATTGCGTTGTGAGTTGTTCTGATACCATATTTGTTAATGACAAAGTATCAGTAGATTGGACAGCACCTGATTATTACTGCGAATCTGATGGAGTTTTAGATTTGAACACCCTATTGGATCCAGGCACATACACCCCAGGAACTTGGTTTAATTACAGTCAAGTAATTCCAAATGGTTTGTTCGATCCTTCTGGTTTGAATGGCCCTGAGTTTATTCAGTACAGAATTGGTGCTTATCCGTGTTCTTGGTCTCAAGGTCATGTGATTAACATTGTTCCGGCAAACAACACTGCATGGAACGCTCCGAATAGTGTTTGTCAGCAAAGCAACTTGATTGACCTAAATAGCTATTTGAGTTCAGGAGCAACACAAAATGGTGTTTGGTCCGGGTCTGCCATTGTTAATGATCATTACTTAAATACTCTGGATACTGTGGGTTTCATAACAATAACATACACCGATACTACTGTAGGTTGCAGCAATGGGACGAGTCATGTGATTGAAATTCAGCAAGCTCCTTCTGCACAATGGTTCAGTCCGGTTAATGTTTGTCAAACTGGTGGCTTGGTTAATTTGAATAATTATTTAGCTCCAGGAACACCTTCAAATGGTTATTGGACTGCTCCTGGTTTGACCAATGTGCATTATTTGGATCCATCATTGTTGAATGGTCAAGTTAATATATTGTATGAAGTAGCAAGCAATAGCAACAACTGTTATTCCTCAGTAGATCATACAATTAGTATTGTCAATACGTTCAATGCCAACTGGACTAGTCCGGGATCATTTTGTGTTGATGATACAGTGAACTTGAATGATTTTCTTGATGCTTCGGCAACTCCATTTGGTCAATGGGGACCAAATTCAGTAGTGTTTAATGATAGTTTAGTGTTACCTGGTACCGTCAGTGGGAATGTTAACTTGGTTTATGATGTAGGAAATGGAACTTCTTGTAGAGATTTCGAATTTCACAGCATTAATTTCCTTCCAGGTGCAGTTGCTGATTGGACTCCTACATATATGTGTGAATTATCCAATCCTCTAAATCTAAACTCACTATTAGATAATGGTTCATCCAACGGTGGAACTTGGTCTGGTCAATATGTTAATGGAAATACTTTCAATCCAAATTATCAAACTGGTGACTACGAAATCACATATACGGTAGGAAGCGGTCAATGTCAGGATGTTCATGTAGATACAATTACAGTTGATCCATACGCTTATGCAGGTTTCCAAGGACACACAGATATTTGTGTTGATGCTGGTTGGTTGGATCTTTACTCACTTCTAAATAGTAACGCTTCAGGTGGAGGAACCTGGTCAAGTTCTGGTTTTCCTAATGCAATTGTTGGTCATTATTTCAATCCTTCAGGTCTGGCAGGTCAAGATGTTCATATTCTCTACAGTGCTGGCCAAAATCCTTGTGTTGATCAAGCAGGTGGGTGGATCCATGTTAAGGCTAATAATTTAAATTCTTCTTGGAATAATCCAGGATCTGTGCCTGCAAATGGAGGCCTGATTAACTTAAATAGCCAACTGACAAATAATGCAACTACAGGCGGCACATGGACCGGTTCAGGTGTAGCTGGAAACCTATTCAATCCGGCTGGTTTATCAGGAGCTGTGTCCGTTACATATACTGTCGATAATGGTACTTGTACCAGTGCCACAACACATAGTATCACGATATCAGGAAGTGGATCGAATCAAACACAACAACAGCAAGTCGATACGATCTGTGATGGTCAAATAAGTTTGTTAAGTTATACAAATCTGGATCCTAATCATACTTATAACGTTTATGATCATCTCTCCGGAGGTAATTTGTTGGGGCAATTGCCAATGTATGTTCAGCCTGCTACTTCACAAAACTATTTTGTTGAGGAACTAGATGCGGCAGGTATACCAGTAAATAGTGTTCGTGATTCACTTGCTGTAGTTGTGCAACAAGTTCCAGGGGCAATTGGGTCTATTGTAACAGATATCTGCGATGGGGAAGATGCTTCTTTTGCATTGTCAAGCTATAACTATGAATTTGTTTTATGGACAGATTCTGTTGGGGGGACTCAAATTGGAACAACTCCAACGGTAATTTCACCAAATCAATCTAGTATTTATTATTTGAATGCTCTAGATCCAATTACCGGTTGTGCAAGTGCTGCCCGAAGTTCATTCGAAGTTACAGTTTTAGCCAAGGATATCTACGCATATAGTGTTGACATTTGCAGTGGAGATAGTATTAATTTCCATGGTCAAAATCTTCAAACGTCTGGTGTTTATCAAAATATCTTAACCAACACAAATGGTTGCGATAGCGTTGAGGAATTGACTTTAGCAGTGTTACCTACATCTGATGTTTACAGCGCGGCAACAATATGTAAATCAGATAGTATCTTGTTCGCAGGTCAATATTTGAATGCCAGTGGTATTTACAGCCAAAAGTATCAAGGAGTAAATGGATGTGATAGTACGTTGACACTGAGTCTACAGGTGTCTGCATCAGTTAGTGTTAATCTTGACACAACTATTTGTACTGGAGATACTCTGCACATTGACAATACAAACTTCTATTCAGCAGGCTCATACAATACTGTTATTAGTTCTACCTCTGGTTGCGATAGCATCCGAGTTATCAATTTGACAGTCAGTAATCCTGTAACCCCAGGAATAAGTATTGTGCCTTCTGCACTTAATATTTGTGCAAATGAAGAAGTTTACGTTCAAACAAATGTCACGAATGGAGGTAGTGCACCCGTTTATCAATGGTTCTTGAATGGGTCTGGAATCAGTCAAAGTGCACATGATGCTTATATCAATAACCTGCAGGATGGAGATGTTATTTCATGTACTTTGACTTCGAGTGAGAATTGCTTAACAAACAATCAAGTGGTTTCAAATGATTTGGTTATGCAGGTAAATGCTATAAGCATTGACACCTTAGTACATCAAATTTGTGATGGTGCTACTTTAGCTTTTGGTGGAAATACTTACAATACAAGTGGTTTGTATATTGACACTTTAAGTAGTATTAATGGTTGCGATAGCATCTCAATACTGGATCTAACTGTAAATGCTAACCCAACGGTTGATATCAACTCAATGGATACTCAATTCGAGGTGGGTGAAACAATTGATTTTAATACAAACGGATCCAATGCAAATCAATACACTTGGAACTTCGGAGATGGCAATACAGATTATGATGCCAATCCATCATACCAATACACAAGTGATGGTCTTTATATGGTGATAGTAGAAGGTTCTTCGAACGGTTGTGTTGGTTCAGATACTGTTTATATTAATATAGTATCAGGTACCACTGGAATCTCTGATTTTGAATTACACAATAGTATTAAGGTTTATCCAAATCCGAGCAATGATGTGATCAATATTAGCTTTGCCAAAAATGCAAATGATCTTACGATTTCATTGTTTGATTTAAATGGAAAATTAGTCTTACAAAATTCAGAAATGGATTATATCAGCCAAACTGCCATATCAGTTGAATCAATGGCAAATGGAGTTTACCTTTTAAAGATTAATAATGAAGAAATAAATATTATTCACGAAGTTGTAGTCTCTCATTGATCAATCCCCAAGATTGATTTTGAGTAAGAAAGGCCCTTTCAGGGCCTTTTTTGTTTTTTGAGCAAAATGAATATTAACTTTCGCTTAAATCTTGAGCGAGCACAGGTCTTTGGAGTTTCTAAATTAGATATGACAAGAAATTCAGAAAGCTATAAACAAAAAAAGACCTCTTTCGAAGTCTTTAATTTTAAGGGTGGAAGATGGGACTCGAACCCACGACCTCCTGAACCACAATCAGGCGTTCTAACCAACTGAACTACAACCACCGTTTGGATTTGCAAAAATATGTCTTTTTTTTAAAATGTGAAGAATTCAATTAAACTATATTTTAGAGCGCTTTGCAGAATATTTTAATTATAAATTCGTAATCAAGTGTTGGTGCACACTTTGCACTTAAAAGTTCAATTAATTGAAGAATAAAATTTTATTTGTTTGTTCAGCTGGCTTAGGGGATATGTTTATCCAAATACCAAGTATTTTAGCGGCAAATAGAATGGGAGCGGATGTATCAATTTTGGCGTACAAAAAGAATTATGCGCGCAATGTTTTTGAACGTTTAAGTTTTGTTAATGATATAATTGAAATTAGGAACAACATAGATCAGATTAAGATTCCTTTAAAATTCAGAAAATTTGATCAGGTTTTGTTCAATCATCTTTTTCAATCTCCAAAAGCTATTGGTTTTATTTCAAAAGCAGCAAAAGATTTGTTGTACACGGGATTGCAACCAATAAAAGAGTTGTCCAATGCCAAATGGGTTCCCCCTCTCGAGAACAGTCATGATATTCTTCAAAACCTAAATCTGGTTAATCCTGATTTAGCGTTTGACTACAAAGCTTATCTAGATGATTTTTCAAGATATTTCGGGGTGGCTAAAAAAGGCGATTATATATTGATGCAGATAAGTGCTGGTAATAATGTTGATACTTACAAAAACTGGCCGATATCAAATTGGATATCATTTCTAAAGATGCTGGTTCCTTCTTGTGTTCACAAAATTGTGCTGATCGGTGATGAGAATGAATCTGAATTAGGTGAGCTGGTTGTGCGTGAAATACCGGATATCCAATCTAAAATTGGCAAAACGACTATAGATGAACTGATTGATTTAATCGGAGGGTGTCATCATTTTATTGGTTTGGATGGAGGTCCATTGCATATCGCAGCAGCTTTCGGTAAGCCAACATTTACGTTATGGGGACCGAGTAATCCTGCCTTGTATGGTTACAGGCAATTTGATGAAAAACTGCATTATGAATACAAAGTAGATCTAGATTGTCAACCGTGTAATGCCTGGATTCATCCAAATAAGAGTAGGGTAAGTGATCCGAACTCATGTCCTGATTTTAATTGTATGCTGAAGATTGAGCCGAGAGAGGTGTTCAATAGTTATTTGAACTTCAGAGGAGGTAATGCTTAGGGATATTTTCAATACCGTTAGTGCCAAGGTGATGATATCACTGGCTAACTTGCTGTTGATTATTTTAATCACAAATTACCTTGGCGCGGCTGGAAAAGGTGAAATGTCGCTTTTTGTATTGAATCTTTCTCTCGTGATCATGGTCAACGATTTCTTTGGTGGGGCGGCCTTGGTCTATATCATTCCAAGAAGTAAGTTAAATAAGATTATCTCACTTGGGATTGCTTGGGCTTTGATCTCCAGTGTTTCGGTGGCATCATTAACCAAAATATTTGGTATTGATGAAGGTTTCCACTTG
>JALEGO010000756.1 GCA_022763165.1 Flavobacteriales bacterium | reverse complement strand
CACCCCATTCTAGGTCTCTTGTCATTGCTCGAGGTAGTAGGCCTCCATCTAGCCAAGATTTGCATTGCCCGTACACATTAGACTTCCAATCATCTTTGTGGCCTGTGACGATCCAATCCTTTAACCAGGGTTCATATTCATTCATTGGAAGATACCAATGTTTGGTTTCCTTTAATACAGGTGTTTCTCCACTTAATGTAGATTTCGGATCAATAAGCTCTAATGGGCTCAATGACGAACCACAATTTTCACACTGATCTCCATATGCTGCAGGGTGGTTACATTTAGGGCAAGTTCCTGTAATGTAACGGTCTGCAAGGAACTGGTTGTTTTTTTCATCGTAGAACTGATTGCTCACTTCTTCTTTAAATCGGCCCTCTTCGAATAGTGTTTTAAAAAACTCCTGAGCTGTTTCGTGGTGAATTGTTTCAGAGGTTCTGTGATAAATGTCAAAGCCAATTCCAAATTGCTCAAATACTTCTTTATTGATATTGTGATACTTGTCCACAATTTCTTGTGGTGAAACACCATCCTTTTTTGCTCTTATTGTGATCGCTGCGCCATGTTCATCAGAACCACAAACAAAAACGACATCTTCTCCTTTTAATCTGAGGTAGCGAACGTAAATATCAGCGGGCAAATAGGCTCCTGCAATGTGACCAATGTGTAAAGGTCCATTAGCGTATGGCAAGGCTGCCGTAATCAAGTGACGTTTTGGCTTATTCATTTACAAAAGCTTCTTTTTTGCAAAGATATTGAATAGTACTTGAGTTTGATGTTAAAAGATGCCAAAATGCAGCTGCTAAAGGCATTTTTGTCCGCACCAAGGGGCGGCTCGGAAATCTCACAATTTTGAATTCATTTCAAAATGTGAATTGCAGGGAGCACCTGGTCCAATAAATTTGAAATAAATTTATTGGAGGTGCCCAAATAAAACTAAATTCGTCTATGCAGATCCCGTTTTTGAATCAGAATGACCATGTTGCGATTGTCGCACCTGCAGGAAGGTTTGACCCCGATAAAATCACTTTTGGGATCGAAACTCTTAAAGCATGGGGGCTGCAGGTTTCTCTTGCCAAAAACTTAAATGTGGGACACCACAAATTCTCAGGAACCGATGCGCAGCGCCTAGCAGATTTTCAGGAAGCATTGGATGATGAGAAGATTAAGGCCATTTTTTGTGCTAGGGGAGGATATGGAAGCATACGAATCATAGACCAACTGGACTTTTCGAATTTTTTACGAAAGCCAAAATGGATTATTGGTTTTAGTGATATAACTGTACTTCACAATTATATAAACCTAGAACTCAATGTTCCTACCATTCACGGTCCCATGCCTGCCAGCTTTGTGGATAATACCCCTGGAGCTTTGGAAACCCTCAAAACTTATTTGTTTCAAGGGAAATGGTCTTCAGAAGTTCAACTCAACGAAACTGTCGAAGGTAGCATTGTAGGTGGGAATTTGTCAATAGTTCACAGCATGTTAGGCAGCACTATTACTCCTGAGCGGTTAAGAAACAAAATCCTCTTTTTAGAGGAAATTGATGAATATTTATATCACATTGAGAGGATGTTTTTCAGCTTGAAAAGAGCAGGGATTTTTGAGACTATAAAGGGTCTTGTGTTGGGTGGTTTTACAGACATCAAAGACAATGATACACCCTTTGATAAGAGCATTCAAGATATTGCAAAAGAAGTATGCCCCAATAGGCCAATTGTCTATGATTATCCTTCTGGACATATAACTGATAACCACGCACTGCCATTTGGAATTGAAGTTCAAATAAGCCCAAAAAAAATAGGGTTTAAGTAACCCTATTTTCTAATAATGTTTTTTGGATACTTCTTATTTTTCAAATTTCACGTAATCCTTTGGAATGGAAAACATAGATTCGGAAATAGTCTCTTCAGACATTTTGATAACTTCCAATTTTGTTCTTTGAGCACCTTCTAAAGTTTTTTCAATACCAACCATTGTAAATTGATTTTCGATTCCAGGAAGTTCCAACCAATACTTTGAAAGTCTGTCTTTTCTGTTCAATGTTCTCAATAGTTTTTCAAAAAATGGATATTTAGCATCATCAATGACCCAATAAACTACTTGAGTCTGCTCTTTTTCACTTCTAGCAGTCCATTCAGAACACTTCATGCCATTGATAGTCTTGGAGTTACCAGTTTTTGTCAATTGCGGGTGTGCCTTTGAAGGAACCTTGTCATTGGTCGCATCCATAAAAAGCTTTCTATCAGGACTCAAGGCTGTAACAGTACCAGACTTTAAATCAACTAGCATTACTCCTTTTGTAGAGCCATCCGTGCCGTATTCTTCAACTCTAACGCGATCACCTTTAACGAAATAAGAGTATTCCGTGATTGAGTTTTTTTGCTTCTTAAATCTGATTTCTCCTTCAAATTGCCCGTAAGAGCTTGATATTGAGGAAATCAAGATCGCAAATACAGCTATAATTAGTCCTAACTTTTTCATTTTCCAAATATATGTGTCAACTAAAATATTAAATTTTACCTAATGCAAAGAATGTGTATACTTTTATAACAAAGTTTTGTTACAGTTTTAATATCAATAACCCTGCCAAATGGACCCAGAAGATAAAAAGATCGATCCAAATTCCAGGGAAATAGGGCGGTTTTGGGAGCAAAAAGCATGTGATTTTTTACACAGTTTAGGTTATGATATTCTTGAGACGAATTGGACTGGATCGCGTGGCGAAATAGACATCATTACAAAAAAAGATGAACTTATTGTTTTTGTTGAGGTAAAGTACAGAAAGAGCAGTATCTTTGCAGCCCCTGAAATGGCGGTAAATCAAAAAAAGAGAACTATTTTGATTCAATGTGCCAATGAATACTTGAATCAAATTCAGTTCGCTGTAGAGTCGAGGTTTGATATTATTTCAATTTCTGAGAACGCTGAAAAACTGAATCATATTGAAGGGGCATTTTATGTTTAGCTATGGAGCAGAAAGGTAAATTCAACAGGAATAAAATCAAAAAGGGTAAATCTGAGGATAAGCGTGATACTCGAGACGCTAAATCTAGGAGTGATTCTCGTGACACCAAGCCTAAGAGGGGAGGAAAAAAAGTCGCGGATAAACGCAACTTTAGTCACTCGAAATCAAAGCCCAAAAAATCGCTAAAAACAAGTGATGAAGTTAGGCTGAATAAATACATTGCAAATGCTGGAATTTGTTCGAGAAGGGAAGCTGATAAATTAATTGAGGCTGGAGCTGTGAAAATCAATGGTAAGGTTGTTACTCAGCTTGGTACCAAGGTAAAGCCTGGAGACACAGTTCAATTAGGAGAAGAAACACTTGCTGGTCAAAAAAAGGTCTATATTCTACTAAACAAACCAAAGGATTATATCACCACAGTCTCTGATCCACAAGGCAGACGCACTGTTGTTCAGCTTTTAAGGGGCGCTTGCAAAGAGCGGGTCTATCCAGTTGGGAGATTAGACAGAATGAGCACTGGCCTTTTGCTTTTTACTAATGATGGTGAAATGGCTCGTAAACTTACTCATCCGAGCTCCAATGTTCGAAAAGTATATCATGTGATTCTGGACAAGAAAATCACCAAAGTCCACATGGAAGAACTGGTTAAAGGTGTAAAATTGGATGATGGTATTTCACAAGCCGATCGGGTTGAATATGTTCAAGGAGCGGATAGCAAAAAGGCGATAGGTATCGAATTGCATTCTGGGAAGAATCGGGTCATTCGTAGAATGATGGAGGCTTTGGGTTATAAAGTGGTGAAACTTGATCGTGTCCTCTTTGCTGGCATATCCAAGAAAGGTATTCCAAGAGGTAAATGGAGAAAGTTAACTGAGAAAGAAATTGGATACTTACAAATTCTTTGACATGAGAAAAAGTGAAATGAACGAAGATCAACTCAATTTTAGAGTTGTTATAGTCGAACTGATGAAGAATCATGGTTGGGTAGACCTTACTGAAAACAATTGGTTTGACGAAGACCTTTGGGCAGATCGTGAAATTTGTATGGAACTTAGCATGAAGAATAGCAAGCTCCTATTTGAGTTTTCATTTGAAGATGGCATTACAGACCTTAGCGTTGAAAAAGACGTTTATGAAGGGGTTGGTATTTATTTCAAGGATACTGATCCACACGCTCTGGCAGAATATTTAGTCAAGCACTCGGAAGACTTTGGACTTTCTAATTACAAAAAAGGCATTAACAAGCTCATAGCACATTTCCCAGAGGCTTACTATTTTGATGAAGACCGCAAGCTAGAATATAAGCTAAAGCCATTTGAAGAATAGTTTCATTAACTTGATTTAGCTCGATCTCACTCGAAACTCAGCTCACATCAATAGAGGTCAGTGTAGCATATAGAAAACTGAACCTCAGCTCCTTGAGCCTCATGCCTATTATTCATCTGAACTTCCCCAGGATGACCAAATTCAGCATTATTAAGAACTAACCGCTGCTGAGTAATATCCGTGCCATGAGGTGTTTCCTTTAATTTTTGTTTTGCCTTTGCAGGGTCAAAGCCAACTCCGTTATCCAAAATTTTACACAGAACTTTATCCTCATTAGACCTGAACTGAACTTCGAGTTTTGGTTGTTCAATTGTTTTAAGCCCATGAATAATAGAGTTTTCCAAGTATGGTTGTAATAACATAGGTGGAATACCAATACGCTCAACATCTAGAGATGTATCAACATCAAAATTGAAGTTCAAATTATTGTTGTACAATATGTTACAAACTTCCAAATACAATTTCAGACAATTAATTTCATCTTCCAAGCTTACTATAGAATTGGAGCCATTGTCAAGGGTTGTGCGTATAAGTTTGGAAATAGAGATAAGATATTGCTGAGCCAATTCAATTTGATGGTCGTTGATATACTTTCTGACAATATCCACAACGTTAAACAAAAAGTGTGTGTTGATTTGAGTATTGAGTGCGTTAAATTCCAGCTCTTTTAAAGCAATTTTCATATTCGCTTTTTCCCTTTCCAGTTTTTGTCTTTTTAGACGTGCTCTAATTATGAACACAATGGCTAGGATTGAAACAATGAGGATCGCCACGAATAACATCAAAATTGTATTGGATTGTTCAGCTTCCTTCTTCTCCAGTGCCAAGTTTTCGGAAATCACTTTTTGATTAAGATACTTTTCTTCGACATCTTTTAAATTTTTGATCTTTTCGAGTGTAAACAAACTGTCTTCAATTACATTGAGCTGTTCCGTCCAGCTTAGTGCTTTACGCCAATTTTCAATCCCCTTGTACTTTTCAATAAGTATAGCCATTAGCTTTGTTTGTTGCCATAAATCATGTATTGGTAAATACTTTTCAAGGCTATCTATTATTTGGTTTGGTTCCAACCCCATAGTCGTTCCGCTTCTGGCGATTGCACCCCAAGCCACAGCAAGAGCCCTTAGGTTATTCGTTTTTTGAGCTGACTGAAGGCTCATTCTTGCATAATACTGTGAGGAATCACTTTTCTTTGGAAACATCTCAGCAAGGTTGAAATACGCAGTGGACAAGTAAAGTTCATGATCTATTTCGTTCCCATAGTAAACGGATTTGTAGAATTGTCTAAGCGCCTCATCGCGATCAGTCTCCATGTAAAGCAGGCCAAGGTTAGCATGCATCTGAGCCAAAACATCTATTCTTCTCCCTCGGTTGATTTGATTTGTGTCTTTGTTTGCGCATTCTATTCCCTTTGAAATTAAAGAAATAGCTTTAGCGGTATCTCCAAAAGCTTCAATGTAAACAAAGGACTGATTTGCATAAGCTTTAGCCTCACCTACAAAATCCTCGTTCACCCTGGCATTCTCGATTTGCTTTTGATACAATTCCAGGCTTTTCTGATCATCGCCTTTTAAAGAATAATAATAACCAAGGTTGCCATATATTCTGTTGATTCTGCTGAAATCTTTTAGTTTAATTGCAAGCTCAAGTGTTTGATTTAATAATAAGATAGAGGTATCAATATCACTGACAGAACCCGCCATGACACCTAAAAACATCATTTGCAGGTTACTATCATTATTGTTTTGAGCACAAGCTAATCCTTCAACGCACCATCCATATATTCGATCTTCTTTTGTATAGTAGTAGGAATCAATAGAGTCCAGGTAAACTTGACAGCTTTGTGTATAAAACGGAATACAGGAGAGCAAAAGAACAAACCACTTCAGCATGATGTAGACATTGAATTGAGCAGCGAAGTTACGGTTTATCTTTAACTGCTGAAAAACTGCATAAACACATTTCAGCTTTTAAAAAGTTCCAAAATGGTCCATCAACTATTTTGAAGACGCCTTGCTCAGAAAGGAAGAATATCTGAGCTAGAAACGAATAAGTTGCTCTTTCAATAAGAAACCAAATCACTACCCTGGCATCACCAACAAAGGTATTTGACTGTGAAGTGCGAGATCTTTAGTAACGCTTGAATGGAATAACCCTTCTAGCAGTCCATACTTTCTCTTGACAGTGGCAATTAGGTCTACAGTTTGGTTCTCTGCAAACTCGGTGATTGCGGTGGCTACGTTATTGCTGTTTGCTTCGTAAAAATCATGCTCGATTCCAACAAAAAAGTCATTTAGTTTAAGACCATTTACTGCCCCTTGCATACTTACGACCGGCTCATTTTCTTTCAAAACATTAAGAATCTTTACTTTCAGGTTCTTCTCCTGTGCGAAGTCGGTTAAAGATTTTAAATCCTCTTGTTCTAGGTCTTTAAGGTCGGCTGCAAAGACGATTTGCTTCAATTCTTTGTTTGTTGGGTAATCATATGGCACGACTATCGTAGGACTAATTACCTTTCTTAATACTTTGGTGGTATTACTTCCCAAAAATTTCTTTTCTACCTGGTTCTCGCCTTGTGTTCCCATAATAACAAAAGCGATTTCCTCCTCTTCCTGAAGTCTGATGATTTCATCAACCAGTAAATTATATTCTGATTTGGTTCTAACTTTTATATTTGGGTATTTATCCAACAGGTCTTCTTTGAACTTGTCAAGACTTTGGTCTGCTTCTTTCTTTAGAATATCTTTTATTGAAACAAGCGTTCCTGCGTTATGGTAGGGAACTTTATACGTGTTTAGAATCAAGTATTCATATTCACTACCGAATGCATTTATTGCATACTCCGCTGCTTTGAAAGCATTTTTGGAAAAGTCAGTTGGTAAAAGGATCGTTTTCATAATTTTTCGTTTGTTTCATTAATGAAGTATTTGATGATATCAGTTGTTGTGACAATTCCAACAAGGTCATCACCATCAACTACAGGCAGCGCGTGAAAAGATGATTTCATGAGCATCTCAGAAACCTCCCTGATAGACATTCTAGGTGTCACAGTTTTTGGAGCGGGCTTCATAATTTGATAGATCTTTAGCATATCTACTAATGGAATCGTATCATTTTCCCCTCCAAAGGTTTCCCCATATTCAAGGGACTCTACATCTGTGAGGCTCACTATACCAACAAGTTCACCATCATTGATTACAGGTAAGTGCCTAATATTGTATTTTTTAAAAATCTCCTTGGCTTTGTACAGCGTATCAGTCGCATTCAATTGAATCAAATTGGTTGTCATGATTGACGCTATGCCCTGTTTATCAATTACATTCATCTTTAAGTGATTTCTATACCAAATTTATTGGGGAATCCATGAATATCCATTAACAGTCATCATATGGAAAACTGATTAATGTCATGAAATCAATGACAAGAAGGTTTCCCAGAGGTCAACAAATCTGGGTCAAGTTCAGGGCTAATAAAAGGAATGCCTAGTTCAAGTCCTCTGAGAATCAAAAAAGTTCCAACAATAAAAAAGGATAATTGCAGTGCTGAAGTTCTGGAAATGTTAATCTTTAAGTTCTTTTTTAATCTATCCTTGAAAGCAATGAATAGGAGCAACATAGGAACTGTTCCAAGACCAAATGCCACCATATAAAGAGTCATGTAAAAGCCATCTTCTAAGATTAAAGTCCCCAAAGCAGTTACATAAACCAATCCACATGGTAAAAATCCATTGATCAAGCCCATGACTAGGCTATTTCTTTTTTTGGGGTCGTAATACCTTTTGAGTAAGCTAAAAACAGGAGCTCCCAGTCTATTTTCAATACTATTTAGTCGTGCACCACCTCGAAACATTGAAATAAGGCATGCGGTAAGCAATAGACCTCCTACTACCAGACTAATTTGCTTTTGAACACCAATCATATTAAAACTCTGACCCAAAGTAAAAACCGTGGCACCAATAATGACATAAGAAAGAATTCGTCCAAAGTGATAACCAGAAAACTTAGACGGATGCTTCAATGAACCTCCAGGTGTAAGTGATAAGATGGGTCCGCACATACCAACGCAATGCCAGCTACCCAGTAAACCGATTATGAAAGCTGATACAAAAATCATGGGATGACAACGATGTTTTCAGCGTAGCAAGGGGTGCCTTGCAAATCAAAGTTCAACTTTGCGACATACTTACCAGTATTGAGATCTTTTGTTGCCAATGTGAATGCCTTATCTCTTAGGATTAATGGTACTTTTAAATCTTTACTTGGGTTTGATGGTCTGTACATGGTTAATTCGCCATTTTCAAAGCCTTCAACATTATCGAATTCTATCTTTAGGGAATCATTCAACATAATGACTTTAGTGGTTACTCCTCTTTGTTCAGCATTCTGAATTTTATGAATCTGATCTTGATAGGCCAGTTCTTGAGCATAGTAGTCTTCAGCCACCAGATCCACATCATGGTTAATCATCCTAAAGACAAAATATAGAATGAAGCTTATGAATAAAACTATAGCTACCGTAATTCCGTTTCCCCAACTCATAATTTAAATTTTTGGACCTATGAAAGTCGTTTTAATTTTATCAATGCGCTTTTCATCTTTGTAAACGCCTATTACTAAAGGAGTCTTCTTTCCCTCCAGTTCAGTGTTTTTGAGCAGTATAAAAAGAGCCCCTTCCGAAATAGCTTCTCTTTTGATATGTGATAGAGAATCTCCTACTAATTCAACTTCCCCGATTTTGTTTTCCACTTTGAATGTTACATCAAAGTCTTTGTTTGTTTTATTAATCAACTTGAAAGTATACAGATTAGAATAGTGGTTGTCGCTCTTTTCTTGATAAAGCATTCCAGGAGCTCTTAATAATGAGAGTTCCACATCGGTTCTGGTAATTAACAACACTGTAAAAATCACCATCAAAATTCCAAGAACTGCCGATGAGGCGATCATTCTGGTGGTGAATTGGAACTTTGTGCCTGTCTCAATTTGGTTTTCACTCGCGTATCTAATAAGACCTTTTTCCAGACCGGTCTTTTCCATCATAAAATCGCAGGCATCAATGCAGGCTGTGCAATTCACACACTCTAGCTGGGTGCCATTCCGAATATCAATTCCAGTGGGACAAACATGCACGCATTGAGAACAATCTATACAATCCCCTTTCCCATTGGAAGTTCGATCTTCCCCTTTTCTGTATTTCCCCCTAGATTCTCCTCTTTTGTGATCATATGCTACGACTACCGAGTTTCTATCTAAAAGAACTCCTTGTAGTCGACCATAGGGGCAAACAACCGTACAAACCTGCTCTCTAAACCATGCAAACACCAGAAAAAAAATAGTTGTAAAAATCATCAATGAACTTAGGCCTCCAATATGAGCAGAAATGGGGTCTGTAATAATACTGATGAGCGACTTACTTCCAATAATATAAGCAAGAAATACGTTGGCTATCACAAATGACACGACCCAAAACGCCAGCCATTTCCCACCCCTTTTTCGAATCTTCTCAAAATTCCATGGCATTTTAGAAAGTTTTTGCTGGTGTTTCCAATCTCCTTCAAACCAATATTCGATACGCCTGAAAAGCATTTCCATAAAAATGGTCTGAGGGCAAACCCATCCGCAGAACAATCTGCCGAATATCACAGTGAAAAGAATAATAAACACCACACCTGTGATTACTAATAATGCAAAAAGATGAATGTCCTGTGGCCAGAAGATTTTACCAAAAATCACAAACTTCCTTTCAAGGATGTTAAGCATAAGCAATGGTTGGCCTTGTACTGTGATAAAAGGTCCTCCTAATAAAATAGCAATCAGAAAGTAGCTGGTAATTTTTCTCCAGTTATAGAATTTCCCAAATGGTTTTTTAGGGAAAATCCAAAGTCTTTTTCCTGAACCATCTACGGTTGCTATTTTATCGCGATATGATTGATCAGTATTCGTGCTGTTTTGGCTCATTCTTTTAATGTATCAACCTCCAGTGTATCACTTAAAGTCGAAATAGTATCGGATTCTTGAGCTGATTGAGCTTCCTTATAAAGGTCCCCTTGAGGTTCTTTTCCGTTGCTTGGATTTGTTCCTTGGAATTTGTTCAGAATATAACTTGCAACTTCATTGAGTTGTGCCGGAGTCATTTGTGCTTGCCAAGCAATCATTCCTTTTTCTGGAATTCCATATTTAATGGTTTTGAAGACATTCTTAATTCCTCCTCCATGAATCCAGTATTCATCTGTCAAATTGGGTCCTACTCCTCCTTCACCCTGCACACCGTGGCAAGCGATGCAATTATTCATATACAGCTTTCGACCATTTTCTAGGCGTACCTCATCAGTTATAAGTTTGACGTTACTCTCGTTTACCGAATTTGCCATTTTGGCCATATATGCGGCCTTTTGCTCTTCAGCCAAAACGACTTCACTTTCGTATTCCTCTGCCTGTAGTTGACCTGAACCAAAATGGTAATATGGAACATAGATTAAACCAAAGATTATCGTAGCATAGAACATCCCTACCCACCATGGTGGTAATACATTGTCCAATTCTCTAATACCATCATATTCATGGTCCATCATTATTGTTTCCTCATTCTCAATTGGCACAGCGCTTGTCAAACTTGCAGCCACTTTTTCCAACACATCTTCCTTTTCTTCCTCATCTTTGCCAGCAAGCGTTTTGGTCATGCCATTGAGGATCTTAATCATCGTGTAAAGCACAATTGCAAGAATGATATCAGTTATAAAAAGCAGCCAAAATATGAATTGACCTTCACCAGCCATTTCAGCTTGTTCAGCAGGAGGTGAAACTGATAGCGAAAAACCCGAATTACTTATGCCCCAGAGTGCTATGAAAATGATTATTGTCTTTAGATTCGAGTTTGTCTTCTCTTTTGAATAGTTTTTCCAAAAATCCTTGTTCCCGGCAAGATTGCTTATTGTGGAGCCCACTCCAATAATTAGGAATAATAGTATCACCATTATCCCTCCTAGAATATAGAGGATTGTGTCATCATTCGTAACTGCTGTTTGTTGTGTTTCAGCGAATAGAGGAGCGCTGAATAGTGTTCCTAAAACAAGTGAGAAAATCCTTTTCATATTACTCAATTTCATTCAAAACTTCTAAGATCAATCCAGTGGTATATTCTTCATTTCATCGATATAGCTCTTCCTAGCTGTAAACACCCAAATCCCAACTACAATAAAGAATAGAAAGAATATGAGAAACGATATAATTGGAAAGATTTCAATTCCTGTAATCAATTCCATATGATGTTTAATGTACTTTAACATGTTCTTTATTTTTTTCCTTTGATATCAGTCCCTAATCTCTGTAAATAGGCAATAAGTGCAACGAGCTCAGCATCTGAGGTAATCTGAATGTTATCCTTTTTTAGATTGTTTACAATGCTATCTGCTTGTGTAACTAAATCTCGATTTGCCATTAAATCATATCCTTCTGGATATGGCACACCAAGGGTTTGCATGGCGCGTATTTTCTCGTCTGTCATTGATGTGTCTATGGTATTCGTTTCCATATGTTCATATGTTGGCATAATTGATCCAGGCGACATTGATGTTGGATCTATCATGTGGTGATAATGCCATGAGTCAGGATATTTTCCTCCGATTCTGTGAAGATCAGGTCCATTTCTCTTGGAGCCCCATTGAAAGGGGTGGTCATAAACAAATTCTCCTGCTTTGGAATACTCTCCATAACGCTCCGTTTCGGAACGAAATGGACGGATCATCTGAGAGTGACATGTGTAGCATCCTTCTTTGATGTATAAGTCTCTGCCGTGTAATTCGAGAGGGGTATAAGGCTTTACATTTTCAATTGTTGGAATATTTGAGCTCACCAAGAATGTTGGCACAATCTCAATAATGCCTCCGATAGCCACTAAAACTAATGATAGGACTAACATTTGAACCGGTCTTCTTTCAATCCAACGGTGCCAATGGCCTCCTTTATGAGTCACGTTCTTCTCTAACTCGTAAGCCTCTGCTGGTTCATTCGCTAAAAGACTTCCTGATTTAGCTGTTTTCCACAAGTTCCAGACCATGGCAACAGCTCCTACAATGTATAGCGCTCCACCAAAAGCTCTTAGAGCATATGCCCATTTTATCTCCAGGACAGTCTCAAGGAAGTTAGGATATCTGAGAAAGCCAGCTGCAGTAAATTCCTTCCACATTAAACTCTGAGTAAAGCCAGCGAAATACATTGGTATTGCATAAAAGAGTATCCCAAGGGTTCCAATCCAGAAATGGAAGTTTGCAGCACTTTTCGAAAAGAGCTTGGTTTGGAAGATTTTTGGGATTAACCAATAGAGCATTCCAAAAGTCAAAAACCCATTCCAACCTAAACCCCCAACATGCACGTGAGCAATTGTCCAATCGGTGAAGTGGCTAATGGCGTTTACATTTTTAAGTGACATCAAAGGTCCTTCGAAAGTCGCCATTCCATAGCAAGTAACGGCAACTACCATAAATTTAAGAGTTGCGCTTTCTCTAACTTTGTCCCAGGCTCCTCTTAAGGTCAGTAGTCCATTGAGCATACCTCCCCAGGATGGAGCAATAAGCATTACTGAAAAAACAACCCCTAAAGATTGCGCCCAATCAGGAAGAGCAGAATACAGAAGGTGATGCGGACCAGCCCAGATGTATATAAAAATCAGAGCCCAAAAGTGAATGATTGAGAGCTTATATGAGTATACTGGTCTGTTTGATGCTTTGGGAATGAAATAATACATCAGTCCCAAGTAGGGGGTAGTTAAGAAAAATGCAACCGCATTATGACCGTACCACCATTGTACCAAAGCGTCTTGTACTCCAGCATACCATGAGTAACTCTTTAAGAAGCTGATTGGCAACTCAAAACTATTTACAATGTGCAACATTGCTACAGTCACGAAGGTTGCAATGTAAAACCACACCGCAACATATAAATGACGCTCTCTTCTTTTGATAATGGTCATAAACATATTCAGTCCAAAAACCACCCACATCAAAGTAATTGCAATATCAATAGGCCATTCTAATTCCGCATACTCCTTACCTGTTGTATATCCCAGAGGCAAGGTTAGAGCTGCTGCCACAATAATCAATTGCCACCCCCAAAAGTTTATATTACTCAGAGCATCACTCCACATTCTCGTTTTCAATAATCGCTGAAGAGAGTAGTAAACCCCAGCGAAAATTCCATTCCCCACAAAGGCAAAAATGACTGCATTTGTGTGAACTGGCCGTAACCGCCCAAATGTGAAATATTCAGCGAAGTTGGCTTCAGGAAAAACAAGCTGTAATGCGACCAAAAGGCCTCCCAACATTCCCACAAGTCCCCAAACAGATGTAGCAACTAAGAAGTTCCTAACAATCTTATTATCATAATGATACTTAACTAATCCCATGATTCAATTATTCTGATTTCTCTTTTGGTTTATGCTCAAAAAGCATTCTTACAGATGCTGAGTAATCATCATCGTATTGCTTGTTCTTAATAGTCCATATGAAAGCCAACAAAAAGGTAATGGCCAAAACCAGACTACAGATCAGCAATAAGAATATGACACTCATAAATTCGTTCAATTATTAATGTCAAAGGAATGGCTATATTGAAAGGATTAAAATGACATTGGTTTGTGCAAATCCATGACATAAATCATGTAACTCGACCATTATTTTCTAGGTGTTTGATTGTAAGTCAAATGAAGGGTTTTAGGCGTAATCCTTAGATGCTGTTTTTGGTTCTTTTGTGAATCATTTGGGTTAAAATAAACACAAAAACAACTACACTTATAGAGCTCAAAGGCATCAAAATGGCGGCAACTATAGGCGCCAAGTTACCGGACAAAGCAAAGTACAAGCCAATGACATTATACAATAATGAAAAAACCACACTTAAGCGCACAGCTAACATAGAGTTCTTTGCTATTTTAAGTAGAATGTGAATGCTATTCAAAACTCTTCCCTCTGTAATGATGTCGCAAGCAGGAGTGAAATTCTGATGATCATCTGACACTGCCATCCCTACATAACTTGCCTGAAGAGCGCCCGAATCATTCAATCCATCTCCTATCATCATACACGGAGTGTGCTTTTGAAGTTTGTCGATGTAATCACGTTTTTGTTCTGGGGATTGGTCAAAATTGAGTGCCACTCCATCAGGAAAAACATCTTTCATTCTTTCCTCCTCTCTATCGGAATCCCCAGATAACAATGAGATTTCACAGATTTCATAGAGTTTACCAAGACTTTGTTTTATGTTCTGCCGCAAGCTTTTGCGTACAGTAAATGCCCCTATTTTTTCATTTAAGGCTATCATTACATGATTCTCACCATTCAAAACGTATTCCTTGTTTGATCTTTCTCGAATGAATTCTTCAGAACCTAAAGCAACAGGTTTTCCTGAATATTCTGCTTTTAAACCTTTGCCCGGAATTTCTTGAAAATTATCAATTTCTAAGGGAGGTTGATCAATACTATTCGTTATTGCGATGCTCAAAGGATGGAGGGAATGCCTTGTTGTCCCTTTAATGATTCTCCATTCTGAATCTGAAAAAGAATCTCCAGTATAATGTACTCTAAAGTCTTTGTTGGACGTGATGGTCCCGGTCTTATCAAAGACTATATGTTTAATCTTAGTGAGACGTTCAAGCGTGGCGATATCTTTCAAATAAAATCCTCTCTTTGCCAAAAGTCTTAAACTGTTGCCCAAACCAAATGGGGCGGCCAAGGCAAGAGCACATGGACAAGCAATAATTAATACCGAAGAAAACACAAAAATAGCTTTACTTAAGCCCTGATCTAACCAAAAAAAGAAACCAGAAACTGCAAGGATCAATACGGTTATCGTAAAGACTTTTGCAATGCTCTGTGTAAGTTTTATCATTGGCTTTTCTTGTTTTTTATGGTTGTCTGACTTCCACAAACGCAATAATTGACTTTCCTTCAACTCTTTTAGAACCTCCAACCTAACAGATTTACCAATTACTCTGCCCCCTGCAAATAAAATGTTGCCCTTAAGTTTACTGGTGGGCTCTGATTCACCAGTAACAAAACTGTAATCAATCTGTGATGTTGAAGAAAGAAGTTTGCAATCAACCGGGATAATTTCATTACTCCTCACTTCAATAATATCGCCCGTTTTCAAGTCATCAACCTTTTTGGAGTCAACTCTATCACCAACTATATATCTTACTGCGGCAGGAAAAAATGATGAATAGTCGTTATCAAACGATAGTCTTTTGTATACTCTTCCTTGAAACCACTTTCCAATTAAGAGAAAGAATACCAAACCAGTTAAAGAATCAAAATAACCATGACCAGTATGAGAAGTTATTTCCCAAACACTTTGAAAAAAAATCGCAAAAAGACCAATTGTAATGGGAATATCTATCCCTAGGGATTTTCTTTTGACCGCATAATAGGCCGCCTTAATATAATCAGATGCTGAGTAAAGAATTACAGGAATGGAAAGCAAAAAACTAACGAAAGAAAAGGTGCTCTGATATTTACTGAATTGAAAACTCTGATCACCAAAATAGGAAGGAAAGCTGAGTAACATCACGTTACCAAAGGCAAAGCCTGCCAAACCAAGTTTATACAATAGATTTCTGTCCGTTTGTGATTTCGGATTTGACGAACGCAAGGCCTCTAATTGAATTCTGGGCTCATAACCAATGCTTTTTAAAAAAAGAGCCAGTTGTCTTAGGCTCAACTTCTCTTTGTTGTATGTTATATCCGCTTTTCTTTGAGCAAAATTGACCCTGACATTAACAACGCCAGAATTGATTTTCGGAAGATTTTCTAGTAACCAAATGCATGCACTACAATGAATCATTGGTAGGTGTAAATTGACCTTCTCGTATTTCGAGGCCTCATCGTAAAAACTGAGCAGGTCCTGCTTTATCTCTGGTTGATCGAGATAAAAAAATGCGTCTAAATCATTCTCTCCTGGTTTAATGCCCGCTTTTTCATCAAGATCATAATAATCGATCATTCCATTGTCAGAAAACAACTGATACACCCCTTTGCAACCTTGGCAACAAAACATTTTGTCATCATATTCAATCGTAGTCACACATTCATCCGAACAATGGAAACACTCAACCTTTTCTTTGATCAAAGACATATTTATAAAAGTATTAGGCTCAGCTTTTTAGTAACATGATATATGTCATGCTTTCATATGACAAATGCAATTCAATATGGTTTGAAATCCAGGTAATTTAGTTCCAATAAAATTGAATAATTATGGAATCTACAATATCAGTTGGACAAGGAGCAAGAATAAAATCAACAACTACTGCACCTGCAGTTGAGACACAACCTCAAAAAGTGAGTTGGGAAGAAAAACTAGAGTTTAACCGCTTTGCAATCATCTCGATGGCGCTCTTAGTTGTTGGATGTTATGGCGGGGTGGCAGTATGGTCCGGTGCCGTAACAGTATTATGGCAGTTGATCGCAGTCGTAATTCCAACTATGGGAACGCTATCAATGCTCTTGGCTGTTGCTCCAATGAAGACTATTGTCCGATGGAGTATAGTCGCAATTATTGTAGATACTATTATCATCGCAATAAACTTATTGCTATAAGACAGATTCCAAAGTAACGAGTTCGTATACTTGAGGTGGGTTTCAGAAATGAGGCCCACTTTTTTGTTTTTACTATGATATAAATCAGGTTTTCAAATGACTAGCCTGATGTTCATTGACAGATGATTTTTGGACCTTTAAGTCAACATTTAAACGATAAATCATGAAGAAAAGAGAGCCCGTAAGTCACATTATGACGAAAGAGGTAAAAACTATCAATATTAACGATGGAACGCTCGTTGAGGCAAAAGATTTAATGGAAAAGAATAAAATCAGACACGTCCCTGTTGTATCAGGAGAAAAGCTGGTTGGAATGTTAAGTCTGACGGATATTCATAGAATAAGTTTTGGAGGTAATTTTGACCAAGAAAAGGAAGTAGACGCAGCGATTTTTGACATGCTTTCTGTTAGCCAAGTCATGAAAAGTGATCTAAGAACAGTCAAAGCCAATGATACCATTAAAGAAGTAGCGGAACAACTTGCCGTAGAAGAATTTCATGCTTTGCCTGTTACGAATGAGAATGGTTCCTTAGAAGGGATCGTTACCACAACTGATCTCGTCAATTATCTTATTGATCAGTATTAATAATAAGTTCAGATGGCATTGATGGGCTGCTAAAGTCCCATTGATGTCATTCTGAATTTACTTAGACCTTGAAATAAATTAGGCTAATTTTAGCTATTGGAAGTATTCAATTAATGAATAATACACTGGAAAACCTAAAGTGATATTCAAGGGAAAGGTAATGGCAAGGGCCATGGTAATATAAATACCAGGGTTGGCCTTTGGAGCCGCAATGCGCATAGCAGCGGGCACAGCAATATAAGAAGCACTTGCTGCCAGTATTGCAAATAGAAATCTATCGCCCGGAGATTGAATGAACATTTTGGTCAAAATGGCCACTAGAGTTCCATTAAACAATGGAAATAATAGCGCCAAGCCAAATGCGTAAAACTTAGATGCTTTCAATGACTTCAACCTTTTGCCGCTTTCTATTCCCATGTCCAGTAAAAAAATGACTAAGAAGCCTTTAAAAATATCTGTAACGAAGGGGGCTATTCCTTGAGCGTTTTCTTCTGAAGTCACAAATCCGATAATCAAGCTCCCAGCGATTAGAAATACGCTCCCGTTGGTCAAGGCGTGCTTTAAGACATCTTTAATTGAGGCAGTTTGACTATCTGGAGCAAACTTTTTCATCAAGAACATGCCTACCACAATAGCTGGAGCCTCCATAAAGGTCATCACCGCGATCATATGACTGTGGAACTCGATGTCGAGATGTTCCAAGAAAGAAATTCCGGTGATAAAGGTTATTGCGCTGATTGAACCGTATGCTGCCGCAACAGCCCCTGCATTTTGCGCACCAAGACGTTTCCTAGTAATGAAGAATACATACAATGGGATTAGTGCTGCTAGAACCACGCCTAGCACCACCGCAGTGAGTACCTCAAGGGTCAATCCTCCATGAGCAAGTTCTTGCCCTCCTTTAAAACCAATTGAAAAGAGTAAATAAAGAGATATGAATTGTGATGAAGTCTTGGGTATTTGCAGATCACTTTTGAATTGCACCGCTAATACGCCAAGAATGAAAAAAAGCAGGGCTGGATTAGTCAAATTGTTGATTAAACAATCGGAGTCCATAATTTAATCTCAATGCTTGTCTATGTCCAGGTTCAAGATGGTGACGAGTTTTCGCATCAAAAACCCTAAAATTAATATGACCGCCCCAGCCAAATAGTAATTCAAAACATCCTTAGTCAAATGATGTCTAATAAGAATTGGGAACATCCAAAACAGAATGGAAAGAGTCAGCGCTCCCAAAGTTATTTTGATCATCAATTTTAACATCTATTGAAATCTTACTACCGTCTGCTTTTCTATCGTAACGTTGATGCCTTGCTTTTCAGCCAATAAGACCAACCCATGAAGCGTCATTCCTGATTTTGACTTTAGCATGGCCGTTTCATTGTCTTCCCAGGCTAGCTCAGCATCATCGTCAACTTTTTGCTCGTTAAGATATTGCATAATTAATGCCTTAACATCAACATCCTCAGCGCTAGTTTTGGCGCATTTTTGAACTACTGATTGCTTACTGTATATTTTCATAATTGTTTTTTACAAATGTCTTTAGTATTTTTCATAAATAAAAATTTATTATATTTATATTATTCATAACCAAAATTTATGAACTATACTTTAAATCAGCTCAGAATACTAGTTAAGCTCTTCGAAATGAACAGCATAACTAAAACAGCAGAAGCGCTCTTTTTGACCCAGCCTGCCGTTTCGATACAATTAAAAAAATTACAAGAGCAGTTTGATGTCCCTCTTTATGAGATCATTAATAAAAGAGTCCACTTTACTGATTTCGGCAAAGAGATCTGCAAACAATCTCAAATTATATTGAATGAAGTTCAGATTATGAAGGAGAAGAGCCTTGCATATAAAGGCTTTTTAGTAGGCAGCATTAAAATATCAATTGTATCCACGGGAAAATACGTAATGCCTTTCTTTCTAACCGATTTTATCAAACAATATCCAGCTCTCGACCTTACAGTTGATGTAACCAATAAACAAAAAGTAGTGCAAAGTCTAGAGGAAAACACAGTAGACTTTTCATTAGTTTCGGTTTTACCAGACCATTTGAAGTTAAACCGTATTGACTTGATGTCCAATAAATTATATTTAGTTGGTGCCCCCGGTTACAAAATCAAAAACAAACGAGAACTTAACAACTTTCCTTTGATCTTTAGGGAAAAAGGTTCTGCTACCAGAGTAAGTATGGAAACTTATATTAAGAAGCATGATATTCAACCAACTAAAACCTATGAGTTAACATCAAATGAAGCCGTAAAACAGTCTGTAATGGCTGGAATTGGTCTATCGATTATGCCTGTAATTGGTATTCGAAATGAAATCAAACTAGGGCTTTTGGAGATTTATGAATTGAAGAATCTACCTATTGTTACACAATGGAACTTAGTTTGGTTAAGCAACAAAGAACTGAGTCCTGCTGCTAATGCGTATATTGATTTTCTGCATCAAGAAAAAGAAAGGATTTCGAAACAGCGCTTCGTTTTAGAATAATAACATAATAAAGAATGGTGACCAAATTAATGGCCACCATCTTAAAAGAAAGCATGATTTATTTTTTCTTTCTTAATTCTTTATAAACTGAAGTAACCACTCCAGGTATTGTCAAAAAGTTAAAATGTCCTTCTTGCACATTAGTAGGGATCACCGTATGATTGAGTTCATGTACAGCTTGAATTCTCTCATATTTTACTTTAGGTGGATGTTCCTTATGATCTTTAACATCTGACGCACTTTGATCAATCTTGCAAAGAATTCCATAACAATCTTTGACGTCATCAGTGTGTTTTAGAACAGAGTTGTTCTCATTAGGATAGAGCCCTACAAATGTATTACAACCGAATACTTTTGTGGCCGTAAACAGCATGCCGAAAAGCATTATAACTATAACCGTTTGAATGATATTTTCTTTGTTACTCATAATCTTGGATTTAAATGTTAATTATCTTCTATTAGAAATGGACTTGCACCATCAGTAATGATTACTTTACTGGATGGAGAATCTGAGAGCCGCTGAAATGCTTCAATGCTTCTTAATTGAATGATCTCTTTCGTTAAACCTTCTGACAAAATCTTTTGTGCGTCTCTAGTTCCTCCCGCTTCAATACGTTTCCGCTCTGCCTCCAATTTTTCTTGTTCAAGAACAAATTTCATTCTCAGGGCGTCTTGTTCTGCCTCAAGCCGGACTTCTATAGCTCTTGCCAAACCTGGAGGTAATTGTATATTTTTCATCAATACATTTTCAATTACAATGCCCTGTTGTGCTAAAATCTCATTCATCTTTTTGGCAATCGCAGCTTCAATCTCACCGCGTTTACCTGAATACATATCTTTAGCAAGAAACTGTGCACAGACATCTGCTGAGGCCGATCTGAACACACTAGTAATAATCCGTTCATAATTCTCACCTATATCTTCAAGTAGCACTGGCACCTTTTGCTCTTCTATTTTGTAAAGGATCGAGATGATTGATTGAATGTTCAAGCCTTCCTTACTGGGAAGGTCTAGTTTCACTTCAATATTGACGGTTCTTGTTGGTGTTTTGATTATGGTTGTCACAAATGGGTTGTACCCATATGCACCTTGCTTCAAAACTTTTTTATTCAACTTCCCAAGTGTTCGTTTCACCCCAACTTCTCCTGGTCTGATGATGGCACAACTTGAAAGTAAGGCACCCATCAATATGACTATCACATTTGTTTTCATAAGCCTAAGTATTAAAGTTCTTAGGCAAGATAGCACGAGGGCATTGAGCTAGACTAAAATGAAAATTAGAAACGCATTAGAAACTGATATCAACTTGAAATTGAGATTTTAAACATGGACCCTTCTCCCAATTTGGAGTCGACTTCTATATCCGCACCATGGAGGTCTAAGATGAGTTTAGTCAGAGCCAGGCCAATGCCAAAGCCCTTAACCTCCCTGGATTTTGCACTTCTGTAGAAGGTGTCAAATATTTTTTCCAGCTCTTCTGGGGGCATTCCTTGACCAGTGTCTTTTATTGAGATCTTTTTCTTTCCAGAACCTGCATCTAAGCGAATTTCCACATGATCCTCTGAAAATTTCAATGCATTGTCAATCACATTGATAATGGCCGCTTCAAAAAGCTCCGGATCAACTTGTATTACCAAGTCATCAGGATTTTTAGGTAAGTCCGTAATTAAGTATTTAAGGCGTTCTTTTTGTTCATGTGATTCTATAATGCGATCCATTATCTCGTCAACTCTTTGAGGTTTAAGACACACTTGGGAAATGTTGTTTCCAAGTTTCGTCAATTTCAGTAATCCATTAACCAAATTGCTCAACCTTGCTGTCTCCTGCATGATACTTGATAGTCCGTTTTTCAATTCTTCGGGAGTTCGCTCTTTTGTTAGCAGTACCTCAGAGGTCCCTAACATTGAGGCCAATGGGTTCCTAAGTTCATGTGAAGCGTTCGCTACAAACTGTTTTTGAATACTGAATGCCTTATTCAGTTTAGCTATAAGAAGATTAAAGGTATTCTTGAGGGTTTTAATCTCACTAAAAGTGTCCTTGTTTATTTCAATCTCCGCTAAATTCGCCTCATTTAAATGCTCCAGTTGCCATGCTAAGTTTTGTATTGGAGAAACAATTCTACCAGATAAGATATTAGTAAGTAATGTTACAATCATTACGCCTAAGACAAAGGTTATTAAAAGAGCCCTCTTCAGAAAATTCATTATGGTATGTCCCTCTTCATCGAATGCCAGTACAACAACTAAGAATTGTTTTCCTGCGTGATTATATTTTTTTGCATAGCCCTGTTTCTTTTCAGTAAAAAAAGATGACTGAGGTTGAGACAGTATTTTACTAAATACTTCAGGCGTAACCGATATATTATCTTTTAGACTGTCTTTCAGTTGATGATCGGATTGATATTCAAAAAGATACTCTTCCTCATCTGGAAGAGCCTGAATAAATTTGTTTTTCAAGAGGTTCTGTTCCTCTTCATCCAGTCCTCCCAATTCCAAAAAGAACTGCTCAGAGATATCGGTTCTTTTCTCTAGTTGTTCAAAAAAATTCTGTTCTGTGTTATTCGAAATATAAGAATACATGCTATAACCGAGAATCAAGAAAATGATGGCAAATAGCAACGAAAACGTTAACAGAATAGAATGTTTTATGGAGAGTCTCATCGCCTATTTGATTACATAGCCCATCCCAACTTTGGTGTTGATTAGTTTCGTAGAAAAACCATGATCCACTTTTTTCCTTAAATAATTCATATAAACGTCCACCACGTTGGTGCCTGGATCAAAATTCATTTCCCAAACATTTTCAAGAATATCAACTCGAGAAACCACTCTGCCCTTATTCTTTATTAGATATTCCAACAGCCGATATTCTTTGGCTGTAAGTTCAATTTCGTTTCCATCTCGAAATACCGTTTTTGAAGCCATATTTATTTCAAGATCCTCAACCATCACCTTTGAAGATGTGTTCGTACTATTTCTCCTGCTCAATGCTCTGATTCTCGCATTCAACTCTTGAAACTTAAACGGTTTAACCAGGTAATCATCCGCTCCCGCATCTAATCCTGAAACTACATCCTCTGTGGAACCCAATGCTGTGAGTACGATTACATGAGTTTTAATTTCAAGCTTTTCTCTTATGATCTTTAAGACCTCAAGCCCATTTAATTTTGGCAGAATGATATCAAGTACAATCAGGTCATAATGATTTTGATCACATAGCCTCACAGCCATTTCTCCATCAAACGCCTGAGTGGTTTCATAGCCATTTTCTTCCAAGCCCATTTTTATGAAATCAGAAACTTTTTTTTCGTCCTCAACAACTAAAATTTTCATACTTAAAGTTTTATATTGTCTATTATGTGAACAATCTACTTTTTGATTTGTTTAAAGAGCATACAAAAACAATAGTAATACTATCGTTTTTGTAAATATAACTACAATTTATGAATATTACTAAGGTTATTATATTGGTTCTTTGCACATTGGGCATCTCTGTCACAGCACAAGATGACAATCAGGAAAGCTTTAGACTCATTCAGGAAGGGGACTATTTGTATAGACGAGCATTATACGATCAAGCTTTGATGAAATACAATGATGCTATTTTGATCTCTCCAAACAGTGCTTCATATTATGCAAAGCGGGCTGAAGCACTGGCTAGACTCGAGCGATTTACTGAGGCAAGACAAGATTATTCCAAGAGTCTAGAGATCAGCCCTTTGTCTGATATTTATTATGACAGACGTGCGTCACTTAAGTATTTAGAGCAAGATTATTTTGGTGCTATTGCAGACTTAAAAAGTGCATATGACATCACAAAAGATATTGAATACTTAGATAAATCAGCCAAAATTCAGATTGATGCCGGGATGTATGAAAAGGCTATTCAATATTATGAAGATTTGGATTCCAATCACAATGACCCAATTCTTCTTTGTAAGGAAGTTTTTGCATTAATGGCATCTGATGATCTCAACAAAGCCAAAGATTTGCTGGAGCAATACGCTCATAAATTCGAAAATAAGTTCATCATACAAGACATCAAAGGGGTTATTGCTTTGCTTAGCGAGCAACCTCAGGAGGCTTTGAGCTATTTCAACAAAGCCATCAACATCAATCCCTTTTTTGCCATTACCTATTTCAATAGAGCTGAGGCTTATTTGTTGTTAAACCAAAGAGATAGCGCAATAGCTGATCTTGAATATGCCTTTTTGCTAGACCAGAGTCTCATGTCTGCCAAGTTTAAAAAAGCAGTTCTGCTGAAACAGACCGGTCAATTTGAACGAGCTGATGCATATTATAAAGAAATATTAGATCAAAAGAACGAAGTTTATCCAGCTATTTTTAACAGAGGTTTGACCCGAAAAATGTTGGGTGATATAAACGGTGCTCTGGCTTACTATGATGAATATATAAGAGCACACCCCAAAGACCCCAAAGTTTTTCTTATGCGCGGAAATTCAAACTTGTTATTCGGGCATTATGATGAGGCAATAAACGACTACAATAGCGCTCTCTTCATTAACTCAGACTATCATGAAGCTCTTTTTAACAAGGGCATAGCACAGCTACTTAAGTTTCAAAACAACCGGGCCTGTAATAATTTTCGAACAGCCGAATCCTATGGAAGCACAAAAGCCACAGAGTTTATTAACCAATTTTGCAATGAGCCATGATACAGTTAAATATAGTAGTATCTACGAAAGAAAAAGCCAAGGATATCATTACATTTCTCCTTAAGAACCAGCTCGCTACTGATATTTCTATTAGTCCTTTGGAACAATATTTTCAAAAAAAGGAAGAACTTCATTGTGAGCAACGGTTCAGAGTTGTTTCAAAAACTAAATCCCTACTTTTTGAGGAAATCGATCAGCAGGTTAAGTCCTTTTTTGATGACGAGATTCCAGAAATCTACTCCACTCCGATAGTCAATATTGATTGGGATCAAGCAAATGCCATGGTTAAAGTATTGAAAAAGGTGTGATTCTAATCTCATTTTAATTTCAAGCTTATCCCATTTAGAAATATCATCACGATCTTGACTTAAAATCAAGTTATGAGAAATTCCAGTATTGATATTGAAAGAGCAAGAAACAAACACGGATGGGTTGTTGTTTTAGATAAAAAAGTGGCTTTAAGGCAGTTCGCAGAACTGAATAAAGCTATTAGGTTTGCAAGAGATTACTTCAGAAGAAACTATGAAAGAAATTATCAGATTCGAATTTCAAATGAATTCAATTGACTTGTAGTCAGATTATACTGCACGAGAAAACATACCATCAACTTTATTGCGCATGTAAGGATCTAAAGCAGCACAAATCGTTCTGATAAACGGTTCTCCTTTTTTTGTAACGATTAATTTGTCTTTGGTGAAACTTATTAGCTCATCTTGAAGAAAAGCCTTCATATCACTCAAACTTCTCAGCGGCAATTCATGTCTAAATGGTAATTCATGTTGACACAAAAGCTCCAAAATCGCATCTTTTACTTTGAGGTCCATATCAGAAAGCACATGTCCTTTTATTAGTGGAATTTCTCCCTGATTTATTATAGATTGATATTGCTCAACAAGTTTCTCATTTTGAATCATTGCATTTCCACAATCGCTTATTGCTGAACATCCTAAGCCAATTAACAAGTCCGTATCTTGGATCGTATAACCCATGAAGTTTCTGTGTAAGGTTTTGTTTTTATAAGCTTTAAATAACTCATCGCTGGGCAAAGCAAAATGATCCAAACCAAAGTCCTTGTATCCAAGTTCCCTAAACTGAGCTGTTCCAAATTCATAAAGTAGTCTTTTGCTAGACCCCTTAGGCACATCATGATCTGAATATTTTCTCTGTACTTTGCTTTTCCATGGCACATGTGCGTAGCCATAGAAGGCTATTCTTTCAGGCCTAAGAAGATTAACAAGATCTACGGTTTTAGGCAGACTACACAACTTTTGAAAAGGCAAACCATAAATGATGTCGAAATTGATCGAACTAAACCCCAAGCCCCTTGCACTATTTACAACCTCTGTAATTTCTTCAGTCGTTTGAAAGCGATTAATAGCCCTTTGAACTTCTAGATCCATGTCCTGGATGCCTAAGCTCATTCTATTAAACCCAAACTTTGCCAAAACTTGTAAATGGTCCAAAGTAGTATTGCTTGGATGCCCTTCAAAACTAAAGGCCTTGTTTTCGGGAATAACAGCATCCTCCAAAAGTTGAGACAGAAAGTATTCTAAATTTCTTGCTTTAAAAAATGTCGGTGTACCACCACCAAGATGCAATTCTTTGATGATCGGTTTTTCTTCAAATAATCCTTTATAGATTTCCCATTCCTTGAGTAACGACCTCAAATATGGAATTTCCACTTTGTGGTTTTTTGTAATTCTTTTATTACAAGCGCAGTACGTGCACAAACTCTCACAAAAAGGTAGATGAATATAAAGGCTTATTCCTTTTTCAGAATTGCTTTTTCTAAACGTGTTCTGCACAAGTGTTTTCCATTCCCCTTCTGTTGGTGTTTGATGCCAATTTGGTAATGCGGGATATGAAGTATATCTGGGAACAGATTGATTATACTTATCGTAAAGGCGGTTATCTAGCGTCATAATTTTGAACTGACTCAAAGAAATAGCATGCTGTAGACTTAAAAAATGATGAATGTCATCCGTTCCTAAAAGAGTTATCATGATTATTGCCTTTCAGCAAATGACGACAGGTTTATTTTAAGAATTGAGTGACTAAAGTAACACTAGGTTTCGACTTCATGTTATAGTTTTGTTAGGTAGGGGAAACTCTTTTATACTATAGAGCCGTCATGAAAAAAGTCTTTCCTTTTTTGAATTGGATTCGTAATTATAATAAGGGGGATTTTATTCATGATTTTCCTGCCGGACTTACTGTGGGAATCATGCTTATTCCCCAAGGTATGGCGTATGCGATGATAGCCGGACTTCCACCCGTCTACGGATTGTATGCTTCACTAGTACCTCCAATCGTATATGCCTTAATGGGTACTTCAAGGCAATTGGCCATTGGGCCAACCGCCATGGACTCTATCCTTGTTGCGGCAGGTTTGTCTGTTATTGCGAGTTCTGGAACTGACCAATATTTGCTATTGGCAATAATCTTAGCTCTTATAATTGGTTTGATTCAACTTTTCATGGGTGTTTTTAAGCTGGGTTTTTTAGTGAATTTTCTTTCTAAACCCGTGATCAGTGGCTTTACATCCGCAGCAGCGATTATAATAGGCGTCAATCAAGTAGAGCACTTACTGGGGATCAATGTTGAAAGAAGCAACCAAGTACAATCCGTTGTATTGAGTATTGTCGAAAACATAGGTGCAACTGAATGGCTTGCGCTCTTAATTGGAATCATTGGTGTTATTATTCTCATGATCTGTAAGCGTTTTATTCCGAGAGCACCAGCATCTTTGATTGTGGTGACTCTGGGTATAGCGGTAGCAAGCACTTTTCAATTCAATGAAAAAGGTGTCTCAATCATTGGGGATATTCCAAAAGGCTTACCGGTATTTGAACTTCCTAAGTTTGACCTCATCAACATAGAAGAGTTATTCCCGATTGCTTTAACATTGGCATTGATCGGTTTTATGGAAGCGATATCCATTGCAAAAGCAATAGAACAAAAACACTCTTATAGAGTTGATGCCAATCAGGAACTTATTGCGCTAGGAAGTGCCAATATAATCGGATCTTTATTTCAGTCTTACCCGACAACAGCCGGTTTTTCAAGGACTGCTGTAAATGACCAGGCAGGAGCCAAAACAGGTGCGGCATCTATCATTGCGGCATTAGTCATAGGTCTAACATTACTCTTCTTAACTCCACTGTTCTATCATCTTCCAAAAGCTATCTTAGCGTCTATTATTATTGTGGCAGTTTTGGGCTTAGTTGACATCAAATACCCAAAACGATTATGGAAAAATAGAAAAGAAGAGTTTGGACTTTTATTGTTCACTTTTATCACAACTCTAACGATTGGCATCAAAGAGGGAATCGTTTACGGAGTCATTGTTTCTCTATTGTTGCTGATCTACAGAACAACAAAGCCACATTTAGCCATATTAGGTAGGATTCCTAAAACAGATCTTTACAGAAATATCAAACGATACCCTGAAGCATTAGAGGTAGAGGGAGTGTTAATCCTACGATTTGATGCGCAATTATACTTTGCCAATGCTAAGTTTTTCAGAGAGAATATCAACCAACTCATCTCAGAGCGCGAAGGACTTTGTAAATTAATTATCAGTTCTGAAAGCATCAGTTTTATCGATTCCTCAGCCGCAGAGATGCTTAGAAGATTAATCAAAGAATTACACGCTCAAGGTATTGAGGTTATTTTTACAAATGCTATTGGACCAGTAAGAGATATTTTCAAGAAGATTGGGATTGATGATGTCCTTCCAGCGAATTGCTTTCATAATACTGTCCATGAAGCTATCAGGGCTCATTTGGGTGATATCGACCCAGAACAAAAAGCCTATCTGCAAAAAATTGCAAGTCAAGCTAATGAATAGTAAGTCTAGCTATTCTGGTAAAACCAATAAAGGTACCTTGGTGTGCATTGCCATCTTCTTGGTCTGGCTCGTTTTAATCAAGTTTTCTACGAAGGAATACTCTCTTCTTACCATAACCAATAAATCGCCATCATGCCTTTCGACAAACTGTGTAATGCTCTTTTCTATATTTCCTTGGGGCAGATCCACAAATTGATGCTCAAAATCGGATATTGCTCTCTTTAAAATAATTTGCTCAACACGCTGTTCCGTTCTATCATCAATGCTTAAGACCGGCTGTTCAATGTGCAAGGCCCATAGTTTAGCCTTTTGTGGTTCGGCAATCCTTCTTAAAATGTCCAATTTATCCTGATCTAAGAACTGATAGTCCGCAGCAAATACTATATTTTCAATTTTAGGCTCTTCTGCTCCAACTGGTACAACAAGCAGCGGAACTTCCAAATTCTTCAAGGCTTCTGCTGTATTGCTTCCAATAAACAATTCCTTCATTCCAGAAGCGCCATGAGTTCCCATAGTAACCAAGTCGTATTTCGTTTCCTGGGTTGCACTTTTAATCCCAAAGATTGGAGTACCATAGTTTGATAATCCTCTCAATTTCCCTTCCGCAATGTCATATTTTTCTTTGATGCGATCAAACTCTTCGAGCATTCTCTTTTCTGAACTTGACTTTAAGACCTCCATATATGGCTCACCAACACCTTCAACCGATAAATCATAATAACAATTGAGTATGTCATAATGCGCTTCCTTGCCAAATAGTTCGTACACGTATTCAAATGCAGCTTTTGCTGTTTCAGAAAAGTCAGTGGGTATCAATATTCTAGTATTCATAATAATTTATGTTGTTGGTTCATTAATTCTTCCCTTCATGCAGCTCACATAGGACTTTGCTTTACGACCCATTGTGTTTTTACCTTCAATTGGTGGATAGCCCAGTTCGGTTAGTCTTGTTTTTACCTTCCCCATAACGGTTTCAGAAGAAGCTTCTAGTCGTACGATCGATTCATGTTCTTCCACTTCGATGGATGTTACACCTTTTATCCTTGATAACTCTTTTATTATTGTATTCGCGCAGCCTCCACATTTTAGGTTGTAAATCTTCACCTCTCTGAGTCTTTTGATTCCCTTTCTTGATAACCATTCCCTTTCAGAAACATTCGTATGTTCCAGAAAAATAAAAAGTCTTCTTTTCAGATCTCTGACATGCTCTTCGACCTCTCTTAGTTCTACTTCCAACTCCTGCCCAAAACTTAATAGGCGTCCCTCTCCTTCATCACTAGGATCGCACACTACGAAACTGATCTCCTTTTCAAGGATGTTTAACCTTTGCAATACAGATTGAATAACCTTTTCTACTTCAATAATTTCACTTGACAAACGCTCCGCTTCTTCTAAAGCATTTTGATGAAGTAGCTTGAGGAAATAGTTGCTCATGGCCTTTTTAAAGAAGCGAACTTCGTCTTTCAAAAACAATAATTCGTCTAGCCTATGTTCATCGGCTTGATGTAATCGTACAATTTTATTCGTTAGCATGGGTTAACATTTATTTGATGAACTTCCAATAATTTTAACCTTAACAATTACAGGACTTGAGACACCTGCCTTCTTAAGTTCATTGGTAATTAACATTCTAAAATCCCCGTCATCTGACAAGGGAGATTCATTAATAGTGAATACAGCAAAGCCACTTTCCCCACAATAGTATTCCAATGAGATACTCTTGTGTGTATTGAAATACGAACGAATTCCCATTTCCTTAGACTGAGATTCCGAGATTTGAACTATTACATGACAATCATTTTGTCCCTTAACATTTGCACTCAATGTAAATGTAAGCGCAAGAATCACTAATAAAGATCTCATTTCTATCTAATTATGAAATAAAGATCAGAGAAAATACTATGATTTAACCTGTGATAGGTCAGTAGAAAAAATGATCTGTGTCAGACTTGAGCTAAAGCCTTGAGTTTCTCAATTTCACGAAGGTAAATGTCTCTGGATTTTATCTCAATAAGACCCTCCTCTTTGAAGTCGCTCAAGGTTCTGATAATAGATTCGGTGGCTGTTCCCACCATACCTGCTAGATCTTCACGAGAAATTGAGATTTTAGGGTTATCTTCATTTGAATATTTTTTATGAAGTTTCAACAATGCGGCTGCGGCTCTTTCTCTTACGGGAGAAAAAGCAAGCCTTAATAGTTCTTCTTCCCGTTCACCAATATTGTTGGCCAAGAGCTTAATGAATTGACTCGCTACATCTCTGTTCTTAAATACCAAATCTTCAAAATCTCTTCTTGGCACAATCAGTAATTGTGAATCTTCCAAGGCGGCAGCAGAATCAGAGTACTCGTCTCCTTTGAGTAGATCGAAATACCCAATAAAGTCACCTTTTGCATATAACTCTGTTACAAATTCTTTCCCATAATCATCAGTTTTGTAACCCTTAACTTTACCTGACTCTAAAAAGTACAAGTAATTTGCATAGTCACCTTCTCGGTAAATGCTTTCCTTTTTCTTGAAGCTTCTGGTCTTTTTGTCAACCAACAAGTCTTCCAACCTTCCATGCGATTTTGCTTCCTCAAAGAAGTCTTCAATACCACCTTTTGACTTTTCAAAATCCTGGGTAAGTCTTCGATGTTTCTTGAGACGCATTTCAATTGTATCGATCAGCTCAGTTTCTTCAAAAGGTTTTGTCAAGTAGTCATCCGCACCCAAATTCATCCCTTTTCTTAAATCCGTTTTATCAGCCTTTGCCGTCAAAAAGACAAAAGGAATCCCGGCAGTTTGAGGATCCCGACTCAAAAACTGAAGCACACCATACCCATCTAATTCCGGCATCATGATATCACAAATAATGAGGTCTGGTAGTTCTTCCTTTGCTTTTTGAATCCCTACTTTACCATTTTCGGCAGTAGTCACATCAAAATTTGATAACTCCAAGAGTTCAGCAGTATTCTCACGTACTTCTAGGTTATCCTCTATCAACAATATCTTATCCTTCTTCATTTCCTACAAATTTTGGCAGTTTTATGTAAAATGTGGTTCCTTCATTTTCCTTACTAGTGAAACTGATCTCTCCTTTTAAAAGATTGACATACCGTTTAACGATATTCAAACCCAATCCTGTCCCTTGGATGTTTGTAACATTCTGTGCTCTGAAAAAACGATCAAATAGATGCATTTGCTCATCTTCAGGTATCCCTATTCCTTGATCGGAAACACTTATGAGATAATCCCCGTTCTCATCTTCACAATTTATTTTTATCAATGAGTTTTCTGGGGAATATTTGATTGCATTTGATATTAAGTTGTTGAATACATTTCTCATGACATTCTCATCCGATCGAACAATCTTATTTTTGATACGGCACTTAAAGTCAAAGCTTTGCCCTTCTTTCCTCAATTCTTGAAGTTCATCGATCAAATCCTTTACCAGCTCCTCAATATTAACATCCGCAATATTCAATTGTATCCTGCCTTCCTCTAATCTGCTTAATGATAGAAAATCATTTAAAATTGAAGTCAAATTCTTTACAGAGCTTTGGATCCGATTAAGGTGTTTTTCTCTTTTATCAATTTGATCGCTCAACTTGTATTTCAATGCCAAAGTAGATGAAGACAAAATAGTACTCAGGGGAGTTCTAAACTCATGAGAGGCCATGGAAACGAAGCGAGATTTTAGCT